>CAYNXB010000029.1:21928-32389 GCA_964401045.1 uncultured Sphingomonadaceae bacterium
GTATTCTGGCAGACCGGCGCCCCTCCGGAAGGTCTGTGGGTGCCCGATCAGGGCGTCGCGTCTTATCGCGGACGCGGATAAGGCCTTCGCTATCGCTCGGGAGTTACGACGGCAAACATCCCGGGATCGCGTCGGAAGTGGTGCCGGCTACAGGATTCGAACCCGTGGCCCCCTGATTACAAATCAGGTGCTCTACCAACTGAGCTAAGCCGGCCCAGGGAACGGCCTTTGCTTCAAGCGGCGCCGAACGTCCAGCCTTCGGTGCGGGCGATTTCAGGGGTCATCGCGGGCGGCGCCCACAATTCGACGCGCGGGGCAGCCACACGCAACCAGGCGGCAGTGAGCAGCGCGTCTGTGCTGTGATCGTCGAGCGGTCCCCTGCCGGGCACAGGCGGGCTGCCGAGGGCGGCGAGGGCGAGGTTCAATTCCTCATAGCTGCGCATCTTGCTCCGCGAGGCGCTGCGGCCGGCATGGATCGCGGCGATCGTGGTATATATCTCGACCAGCACCGACCCGGGTGAAGGCAGCGGATCGAACGGCCACACCGGGATCGCTCCGTCGAGCCGGTGCAATACGCGCATGCCGGTGAGGCTCGAACGCCCGACTTGCGCCGCGCCGACGAGGTTGAAGTTCGAATATGGCTTGCAGCCCAGCGCTTCCTGCGCATGCTCGGTCTCCCGAAAGCGGCCGCGTCTGTTGCCGGCGCCCGGAGCGTGGAACCGGATGCCTTCGCGCCCGCCGTGGCGGCGGAAGTAGCCGCTCGCTTCGGCATGATCGACGAACGAGGACGCCGCGAGGTGCGGGTCGGCTTCGCACAGCACATCCACCAGCCGCCACAGCGCCCTGGCGTTGGGCGGGCTCTCACTCCAGCCGGGAAAGAACGCGCCCTGGTCCGCGAACGGCAGCGACAGGCCGAGGTCCAGCCCCGCCAGCGTGTCGGGCGGCAAATCCTCGCGCAGCCACTCGAGCACGTCGCCACGCGACCAGCGATGCCCGGGGCGCACCAGTTCCGGCGCGCCGCCGCTTGCGGCGCACAAGCCGACCGCGATGCCCTTATGCCGCTCGCCCGCGGCACCCGACCAGTCGATCGCCGCGAAATGGCGGAAGCTCGGGATCACTTCTTGCGCTTGCGGGCGGGCTTCCTTCCGCCCTTCTTCACGGTTCCGGGCAGGGTGGGCGCCTTGGCGCAGCTGTCGAGCATGTCAGCCATCGCTCCGCTCCCGCCGCAGCCGGTTCCAGTATTCGATCCGTTCCTTCACCTGCCGCTCGAACCCACGCTCGACCGGTTCGTAATAAGTTTGCGGCTCCATCTCCTCGGGCCAGTAGTTGTCGCCCGAGAAGCCCTCGTCGGCGTCGTGGTCGTAAGTATAGCCCTGGCCGTAGCCGATCTGCTTCATCAGCTTGGTAGGCGCGTTGAGGATATTGGCCGGCGGCATCAGGCTGCCAGTCTCCCTCGCGCTGCGCCAGGCGGCCTTCTGTGCCTTGTAGGCGGCATTCGATTTGGGCGCGGTGGCTAGGTATAAGCACGCTTGCGCGATCGCCAGTTCACCCTCCGGCGAGCCGAGGAAATCGTAGGCATCCTTGGCGGCGAGGCACTGGGCGAGCGCGTTGGGATCGGCGAGGCCAATGTCCTCGGTTGCAGCGCGGATCAGGCGCCGCAGCAGGTAGAGCGGCTCCTCGCCCGCGACCAGCATGCGCGCGAGATAATACAACGCCGCTTGCGGGTCCGACCCGCGGATCGACTTATGCAGCGCCGAGATGAGGTTGTAGTGCCCCTCGCGGTCCTTGTCATAGACCGCGACGCGCCGTTGCAGGAACGCGCCGAGCTCCGCCGGGCCGAGCGGCTCCGCGATCTGCGCAGCGTAGAGCGTTTCGGCCTGGTTGAGCAGGAAGCGCCCGTCGCCATCGGCACTGGCGATCAAGGCGTCGCGCGCATCGGGCGTGACGGGCAGGGGGCCTTCGAGCGCTTCCCCCCGGTCCAGCAACTGCCCGAGCGCGCGGGCATCGAGCCGGTGGAGGATCAGTACCTGCGTGCGGCTCATCAGCGCGGCGTTCAGCTCGAAGCTCGGATTTTCGGTGGTGGCGCCGACCAAGGTCACCGTGCCCCGCTCAACGAACGGCAGGAAACCGTCCTGCTGTGCGCGGTTGAAACGATGGATCTCGTCCACGAACAATAGCGTGCGCTGGCCTGCTTCGCGTGCCCTTTCCGCTTCGGAGAAGGCTTTTTTCAGGTCCGCCACCCCGGAGAACACCGCGCTGATCGCCACGAAGCGCATGCCGACGGCGTCGGCGAGCAGGCGGGCGATGCTGGTCTTGCCGGTGCCGGGCGGACCCCACAGGATCATGCTGGCGAGCTTGCCAGCCGCGACCATGCGACCGATCGCCCCATCGGGGCCGGTCAGGTGCTCCTGTCCGATTACTTCGTCGAGCGACTGCGGGCGCAGCCGGTCGGCCAGCGGCGCGTCTTCGCGCGGCGCGTCGGGCCGGGCGGTGGGCGGTGGGTCGTCGGCGAAGAGGTCGGCCATCGCTGTTAGATAGAGATAACCGCGAAAAGTTGCATCGGCTCTTGCATTCACAATTTGAAGATATATCGTAGAGCTATCAAAACACGAACATAGGAATCGATATACATGCGAATGCACCGACACGGACACCGCGGCTGCGGAACGCCGCTGGACGATATTATCGCGCTCAAGATGGCGCGCAGGGGCTTTGGCGAAGGGTTCGGCTTCGGCTGGGACAACGAGCGTTACAGCGGCGGCCCCGGCCGCAGGCGGCGGTTCTCGGGCGCCGAACTGCGGCTCGTGCTGCTCAAGCTGATCGCCGACGAACCGCGCCATGGCTACGAACTGATGAAGGCGCTCGAGGAGCTGACCGAAGGCGCTTACGCGCCGAGCCCCGGCACCGTCTATCCGACGCTCTCTCTGCTGGAAGACGAAGGCGCGATTGCCGAAGACGACCGCGACACCGATGCGAAGCGCAAGGCCTTCGTTGTGACCGAAGCCGGCCGGGCGGAGCTTGCCGAGAAGGCGGACGAAGTCGAAAGCCTGATGGCGCGGCTGGCCGAGCTTGGCGGACGGCGCGAGCGTGAGCGTGGCAACTGGCCTCAGTTGTGGCGCGCGATGACCAACCTCGGTGGCGTGCTCAAGAACCGCATGCGCAGCGGGGGGCTCGATGCGGCGGCGATCGACGGGATCGTCGACATCATCGATGAGGCGGCCAAGCGCATCGAGCGGATGTAATTGGCGCCGGGGACCGGGGTTCCTCCCTCGCCCCCGGCCGCACCCGCCCGCACTTTGCCCCCTGCCGCATACATGGTACTCTCTCCTGGGCCGCGAGCGTTTGGGGGAGAACGGTCATGGACGAAGTTGTCACGGGCGAGGCTGCCGTGGGCAAGACGCCAACGCACCTGTGGGTGCTGGGCATCCTCGCGCTGCTATGGAACTGCGTGGGCGCCTACGATTACCTGATGAGCAATATCGGCGGTCTTACCTACTTCGAGAGCACGGGCCTCGATGCTGCGGCCTATGAATGGTTCAAGGCCATGCCGGTGTGGGCGGTGGCGGCCTGGGCGATCGGGGTGTGGGGCTCGGTACTCGGCGCGTTGCTGCTGCTGATCCGCTCACGTCACGCAGCAACGGTGTACCTGGTGTCGATTGCCGGTGCGGTGATCGCCTTTGCTTATCAGTTCGGCTCGAACCGCCCGGCCTCGATGCAGGATGGAATGGCCACCGTCATGCCGCTGGTGATCCTGATCCTGATCGGGGCGCAGTGGTACTATGCACGCCGGATGGCGCGGGCAGGCGTGCTGCGCTAGCGGCCCGCCGAACGACGGGCGCCGACCAGCCGCAGATAAGTCTCGGCCAGGGTGCGGTTGATCGCATCCCACGAGAATTCCTGACTGCGCGCCTCGCCCGCCGCGCCATGCGCGGTGCGCAGTGCGGGATCGGCGACGTAGGCGGCAATCGCCCCGGCGAAAGCGGCGATATCGTTCGGTTCGACCAGACGGCCGGTTTCGCCGTCGATCACCAGGCTGGTGGAGCCGGTGGCGCGCGCCGCGACCACCGGCAGCCCGCTAGCCATTGCTTCGAGCGTGACGTTGCCGAAGGTCTCGGTGATCGAGGGGTTGAAGAACACGTCCATCGAGGCGATCGCACGGCCGAGCTCGTCGCCCATCAGGTAGCCCACGAAATGCGCGTCCGGCACGCGCTCGGCGAACCAGCCACGTGCCGGACCGTCGCCCAGGACCAGCACTTTGTGCGCAACCTGGCGGCGCTTCAGCTCGTCCACGGTGTCGGCAAAGGCGTCGAGGCCCTTTTCCATCACCAGCCGGCCCAGAAAGCCCAGCACCACGTCGCGGTCGCCGATATCGAGCGAGCGCCGCCATGCGAGATCGCGGCGGTCGGAGCGGAACTGGGTGCGATCGACGCCGCGCGACCACAAGCCGATGTCGGTGTGCATCCGCTGGTGGCGCAGCACGTCGATCATGCCCTGCGACGGGGCGACCAGCGCATCGCACCGGCGGTAGAGCTTGCGTAGCCAGGCTTCGATGACCGGCTCTAGGAACGACAGGTGATAATACTGCGGATAGGTCTCGAACCGGGTGTGTACCGAGGCGAGTACCGGAATGCGCCGGTCGCGTGCCCATTTCGCTGCCTGGCGCGAGGCGCGGTCCGGGCTCGAGACGTGAACGATGTCTGCGCGGAAGTCCTCGAACGCGTGCCGCGAAGCGCCGACCAGGCCGAACGGAATGCGGTATTCGCTGCGGCCTGGGATCGCGATCGACGGGACCGAGATCAGCTCGCCGGTCGCCTCGACCTGGGGATTGGGCACGGTCGGCGCGAACACGCGCACCTTGGCGCCATGCCGCAGCAGGTAATCGACCAGGCGGTTGAGCGCCTGGGTCGCGCCGTCTCGCACCATGTCGTAGTTGCCGCTGGTGAGGGCAATGCGCAAATCCGCGATGTCCATGCGGCGCGCTCATAGGCACACGGCGCGCGCTTGACCAGCGAGTGAGAATCCCATTCTCCAGAGTGATGCGTCTGCGCCACGGTGGCTGTGGATAGTTGCGTCGGCAACTATCATTGGTTGCCGGATTCGGCGGTAAATCTTAACCTCGTTATGGGACACGCGCGATCTGCCCCGGAACGCGCCGAGGCATCTATAACGGGCCACGGAGAGGACACCGCCCCATGCTCAAGACATCGATCGGTCGAACCGCGAACGCACGGATGTTGTTGCTGGCGAGCGTCGCCGCCTGCATCGCCGCGCCACAGGCCGCCGCCGCCCAGGACGGGCAGGCGAGCGACGCCGGCGATCAGGTCGTTGCGCAGGAAGCGGTCTCGAACGGTAACGAGATCATCGTCACCGCGACCAAGCGCGAGCAGACCCTGCAGGCCGTGCCGGTGGCGGTGAGCGTGGTCACCGCGGAAGCGATCCAGCGCGCCGAGATCCGCGATCTCAAGGATCTCACAACCATCGTGCCCTCGCTGCGGGTGACGCAGCTGCAGAGTTCGGCGAACACCAACTTCATCATCCGCGGCTTCGGCAACGGCGCCAACAACGCCGGCATCGAGCCTTCGGTCGGCGTGTTCGTCGATGGCGTCTATCGCAGCCGCACCGCCGCGCAGATCAACGACCTGCCCAACATCAGTCGCGTCGAGGTGCTGCGCGGCCCGCAATCGACACTGTTCGGTAAGAACGCTTCGGCGGGCGTCATCTCGATCGTCACCGAGGAGCCGCAGTTCGACCTCGGCGGCTCGGTCGAAGCGAGCTACGGCAACTACAACGCGATGGTCGCGCGCGGTTACGTGACCGGGCCGCTGTCTGAAGCGGTGGCTGTGAGCATCGCCGGCGGCTGGTCGCAGCGCGACGGCTACATACGCGATCTCGGCACGGGTGACCGCACCAACGAGCGCAACCGCTGGTTCGCACGCGGCCAGATCCTGATCGAGCCATCGAGCAACTTCAAAGCGCGGATCATCGCCGACTACGACAGCATCGACGAAAACTGCTGCGGCGTGGTCAACCTGCAATCGTCGCTGCCGCCGCAACTGGGCGGGCCTCCGGGCGGTGGCGCTACGGTGGTGATCCAGCAGCTCGGTGGCGGCGTTACTGATCCCGACCATCCTTACGCGGACGTGGTCTACGGAAACCGCAACTCGACCAACGACATCCAGAACTGGGGCATCTCGGCCCAGTTCGACCTCGACCTCGGCGGCGCGCAGGTAACCTCGATCACCGCCTACCGTAATAACTCCTCTGTCACCGCGCAGGACCCGGACTTTACCAGCGCCGACCTGATCAATCCGCTCGCGGCCGACGTGGACATCGACACGTTCACCCAGGAACTGCGGGTCAACGCCGACATCGGCGACGTGGCGCACGTTTTGCTCGGTGCGTTCTACATCAAGGACAAGGTGGACCAGACCGGCGAGCTTTACTGGGGCTCGCAGGCACGGCCCTATGCCAGCGCGCTGATCGGCTCGCTGTCGGGCGGGTCCGTGCCCAATATCCTCTATCTCGAAGGCCTGCTCGGCACGCTGGAGGGCAATCCCGCGAAGTACATCAACAGCTTCTTCCGCGCTGGCGACGGCAACGACGAGACCTTTGGCCTCGACAGCGAGGCGTTCTCGATCTTTGGCCAGGTCGATATCGATCTCGCCGCCGGGCTGACGCTCACGCTGGGCGGCAACTACACCAAGGATACCAAGGACTATTCCGCCGCGATCGACGACACCGACGTGTTCTCGCAAGTCAATCTGGTGGCGGACGGCAACACCGCGATCTTCCAGCAGGGCCTCGCGACCACGATTGGTGGGCCCGGCTTCCTCAACCTCGGCCGTCCGGCGACCGCAGAGGAGATCGGCACCTTCGCAGCCGGCAACCCGGCGGCGTTCGGGATGGTGGCGGCTGGCGCGCAAGCCTTTGCCGATGCCAATGACGAGAACCCCGGCGTCAATCCGCTGCTCGCGCTGCAGCCGTTGCAGTTCCTGCCGCAGTTCGTGGCGGTGCCGAACGCGGTCGAGGACGGGCACATCTCGGACGACGACTTCAGCTACACCGTCCGCCTCGCGTACGACCTCAATGACATCATCAACGTCTACGCCAGCTATGCCACGGGCTTCAAAGCCGCATCGGTCAACCTGTCGCGCGACAGCCGCCCGCTGCCGTCCGACGCTGGCGCGCTACAGTCCGCCGGGCTGACGCAGGTCAACCAGACCTACGGTACCCGCTTCGCCGACCCCGAGGATTCGACCGTCTATGAAGTCGGTCTAAAGGCCAATTGGGGCCGTGCCTCGGCCAACATCGCGGTGTTCCAGCAGGAGATCAAAGGGTTCCAGTCGAACATCTTCACCGGCAGTGGCTTCGCGCTCGCCAACGCCGGCAAGCAATCGACCTTCGGTGTCGAGTTCGATGGACAGGCGCAGCTGTTCCAGGGCTTCACCGCCAGCCTCGGGGTCACGTACCTCGACCCGACTTACGACGACTTCAAGTTCTCGGCGGTGGGCGACCTTTCGGGCACGCGGCCGGGCGGCATTCCCACCTGGACCGTGGTCATCGGCGGCCAGTACGAGCACGATCTGGGCAACGGCAGCCTGATCCTCAGCGGTTCGTACCATTACGAATCCGACGTCAAGATCAATGAAGGCCTGCCGGGCTTCCTGCCGCTGGGCGTGGATGCGGCAATCGCCGCGGCCGACCCGTTCCACCGCCAGGTGGATGAGCTTACCGCATCGGTCGCCTATGCGTTCGACAACGGGCTTGAAGTGTCGGTGTGGGGCCGCAACCTGCTCGACGATCGCTACATCCTGCAGATCTTCGATTCGGTGGCGCAGCCGCTTGCGATCTCAGGCTATCCCAACCAGCCGCGCACGTATGGCGTGACCGCGCGCTTCCGCTTCTGAGGCGAGGCGCAGACGGAAGGGGGAAGGGGGCCTGCGGGCCCCCTTTTCTTGGCTAGAGCCGCTCGATCGTGCCGCCCCGGACGGCCCACACGGCCGCCTCGGATTCGATCCCGGCGAATGGCCCGCGCTCAGTGCCGGTCAGCCAGACTTGCGCGCCGCTATCGCGCAGGCGTTCGAACAGCGCCTCCCGGCGAACCGGATCGAGATGGGCGGCGACCTCATCGAGCAGCAACAGCGCGGGGCGCGGGCCGGCGGCAAGGCTCGCGTGGGCGAGGGTGAGCGCGATCAGCATGGCCTTCTGCTCACCGGTCGAGCAGTCGGCGGCGGGCATGGACTTGCCCGCCATCGCTACATGCAGATCGTCGCGATGCGGGCCGATCAGGCTGCGATGCGCGCCACGGTCCTTGGCGCGATGGCGTGCCAATTCAGTTTGCAGCATCTGCTCGTCCACCGGCCCGCCGGGCTCGTAGCGCAATTCAGGTCGCGCGAACGGCGCGTCGGGCAGCGCGGCAAGTGCTTGCGAGAGGCGTTCGACCAGTGCGGCGCGCCCCGCCGCAAGCGTCGCCCCGGCGGTCGCCATTTGTGCCTCGATCGCGCCGAACCAGCGCGCTTCGGATTCGCGCTCCTCGGCCAGCAGGCGGTTGCGCTCGCGCAGGGCCGCTTCGTATCGCGCGGCATGGCGCGCATGCGCCGGATCGAGCGCCAGCGCCAGCCGATCAAGGTAGCGCCGCCGTGCGCCGGCGCTGTCCGAAAACAGCCGGTCCATCGCCGGTGTCAGCCAGGCGAGCGACAGCCATTCGCCAAGCGAAACCGCGCTCGCCTCAGCGCCGTTGACCGAAACCAGCCTGCGTCCCGGCCTGGCCGGATCCACCCCGGTACCAAGGCGCACTGGCGCGCCGTCGCCGGAACTCAGCTCCGCCGCGACTCCGAACCCCCCACCACTATCCTTCTCCCCCAACTCGCCGAGCGCCGCGCGGCGCAGGCCACGGCCCGGGGCGAGCAGCGAGATTGCCTCGAGCACGTTGGTCTTGCCCGCGCCGTTCTCACCCACCAGCAGGTTGAAATGCGCAGTCCCGTCAATGCGGGTGTCGGCGTGATTGCGGAAATGCGTAAGGGTGATGCGGTCGAGCGCCATGATCTGGATGCCCGCTTAGCGGAGCCCTCGGCCCCTCGCCAGCCAAAGTGGGTTCCCACGAGTTGGTGAATATTCCCAACTATCCGCATTCATGAGTCCGACAGATTGCAGTCGAGCACCGAAAACCCCGGAATTCCGCCATTGTTTGAAACTGGCACGGTCCCTGCAATCATCGTGGCATCGGACGGGATGGTCCCGGCCAAGGTTCAAAAGGGAAATGACGATGCAATACTTCGCGAAAATCGGTGGCAACATCGCCGCCGCGGTTGGTGCTCTCGCCATCACGATGGCGATGCTCTCGGTCTACTTCGCGCCGGTCATGGCGCACCCGATTCCGGCGCTCCTGGCGTGAGCCGTCTGGAGCCGCGGCTTGCGGGCGAGGTATCCGGCAAGTTCCACCTCGACAAGGGTAACGGCAAGTTCCTGGGTGTCTGCGCAGGGCTTGGCCGTTACCTCGGGACAGACCCGACGATCGTTCGGCTGGTCTTCGCGATCGGCACTCTGGTCGGCTTCGGCAGCTTCATCCTGATCTACTTCGCGATCGCGCTGCTGGCGGATTGACCGCCTCAGCGCGATCCGCCGAAGGGCGAGAAGTTCGTGTCCGTATCGAACACTTCGACCCCCTCGCGCCGCTTGAGGAAGCCAACCACCAGATAAGTCACCGGCGTCAGCAGCGCCTCCCAAGCGGTCTTGATCACCCACTGCGACAGCACGACCTCCCACAGTTGCTCAATCGGCCATCCTGCAAGGCCGTAGAACGCCAGCGGGTAGAAGATCAGGCTGTCGAGCCCCTGGCCCACGATCGTCGATCCGATCGTGCGCATCCACAGGAAGCGGCCGCCGGTCATCAGTTTCATCTTCGCGAGTACGAACGAGTTGGCGAATTCCCCAGCCCAGAACGCCGTCATCGACGCGGCGACGATGCGCCATGAATTGCCGAACACGAACTCGTAAGCTTCCTGCCCCGGCCAATCCTTCGCCGGCGGCAACGCCACGACCACCGCGGCCATGAAGGCCATGAAGATCAGCGCGCCGAACCCGGTCCAGATCACCCGCCGCGCGTGGGCGTAGCCGTAAACCTCGGTCAGCACGTCGCCGATGATGTAACTCACCGGAAAGAACAGCACGCCGGCGCCGAACGACCACTCGATGCCGCCGGGCAGGGTGACGTAGGAAGGCTTCGAGGCGCCGATGATGTTGGACAGCAGCAGGATCGTGACGAACCCGGCCATCACCAGGTCGAAATAGCGGAAGCGCGCGCGCGCGCCTTCCTGTCCGCCGAGCTTTTCAGGTGCCCCTGTCATCGTGGAGCACCGCTTACCCGCGATTTGCCGCTTTCGCAAAGCACGCTATTGAGCCGCCCGACGCGCCCGTAGTTCAACTGGATAGAGCACGAGCCTTCTAAGCTTGGAGTTGCAG
>CAYNXB010000030.1:0-29402 GCA_964401045.1 uncultured Sphingomonadaceae bacterium
CATGTCCCCCCAATCCACTTTCAGCATCGCGAACGAACTGACGGTCGTCTCGCGCACTCCCTGCGGTCCGTTGCCGCATTCGATCACGCACAGCCAGGAATCGTCGAACCCGATGGCCTGGCGAAACTTGTCCCTGTCGGCCGCCGTCCAACTGGACGGAGCTCCGTGGCCGAGAAGCTTATCGAGATCGGTCACCTGCAAAGTCAGCGCGGCGAGCGAACTCCGGGGCAGAACCTCCTGAATGGCCTGACGAGCCGGATCGAGGCGAAGCGAATGGGCCCGGTAATAGCTTTGCCGGTATTGTCCCCCGCCGACGACTTCCACTCCTTCGGCTGCCGTCCATTCGCCGTTGATGTTGAACGTCTTGATCCTTGTGAGCCGGTCGGCCTTTGTCTCCGACCATGTTCCCTTGACTGTGCCGTCCGGGAGGCCGGGGCCGTACTCGAAGTTTGCCGGATTGGAGACGTCGACGCCGAAGTTGATCGTGGGGTAGGTGGCGTTGTCGCGGAAATCGACCGAGAAGCCGTTGGTATCGTTGGCATCGATGTTGAACCACCCGCGGTTCGGCTGGGCAAAGTCGGAGACTTCATAGCCGGCGAGGCCGCTGATCTTGAACTGGTCGGACAGGCGGTGCTCGAAGTGCAGCGTGGCCTGCTCGAAGGTGGTGCTGAAGTTCGAGACCCAGCGTTCGGAGCGCACGTCCACCCCATCATACAAGCCATAGACCACCGATCCCAGATCATCGATCTCGACATCGCGAACCGACGTCATCGGCTGGCCGTTGTTGCTGGCCGAACGGGCGAACGAGAGGCCCGAGATGTAGCTGTCGGCACGCACGGCGGAGTAGCGGCTGTAGAGGCCATCGAGCGAGACGTTGGTGTCATCGTCGGGCGACCATTGCAGGGTGAGGGTGGCGCCGAGGCGGCTGGCATCCTGCTGGGAGTCGAGATAGCGCGGCAGGCGCGGGAAGAAGGCGCCGCCGCCAGGTTTGTCGGACGGCCCGCGCAGGCCCTGTATCGTGTCCCATGCCTCGATCGAGCCGGTGCGCGGGTTGTCCGTGCTGCAGTTGAGCGCATCGGTCCCTTTGCCCGGGTTGTTGACCGGGTTCTGCGGGGTCACACCGATTGGCGAGCAGAACCCGCCGTTGACCCAGGCAGGCAGCACTAGGACTGCGGAATAGCCAACGTCGCGCGTGTGCCGCCGGCTGTAGGCGATCGAGCCCAGAATGCCGAACGTCCCGTCCGCAAAGGTTTTGGAGATCACCCCCGAAACCTTCGGATCCACCTGCCTCGCCATATCGTTGTAAACCGCACGCGCACTCGCGGTCAGCACGAAGTCGGACCGAAAGTCGAGCGGCTGCAGGGTCTGGAGGTCGATGATGGCGCCCAGCGAGCCCTCCTCGACGTTGGCGGATGCCGTTTTTCGCACCGAGAGCGAACTGAAGATTTCCGACGCAAAGACGTTGAAATCGAACGCCCGACCGGAATTGCTGCCGCCGTACGCGTCCGAAGAGCCCGTCTGGGAAGCAGCTTCCATGCCGTTGATCCGCACGCGCGTGAACTCGGCCGCAAGACCGCGGACGGTGATGTTGCGCCCTTCGCCTCCATCGCCGCGCGACAGCGCCACGCCCGGTAGACGCTGCATCGCCTCGGCCAGGTTGGAATCCGGGAATTTGCCCACGTCTTCCGCAAGGATCGTGTCGACGGACCCGGTTTCCTCCCGCTTCTGCGTCAGCGCCTGACGAAGGCTCGAGCGAAAGCCGGTGACGACGATGACAGGCCGGTCCACCTGCGGGTAGTCGATGGGCTCGGTGTCGTGTTGCGGCGTCGGCGGTTTCTTCGCCGAAGTGATACGCCGGCGGCTGGCGACGATGGTGAAGGTGTGCTCGTCAATCTGAACAGCTTCGAGACGCGTATTGGCGAGCAGCAGGTCGAGCGCCTGCTGCGGTTCCATCGCTCCTCTTACGGCCGGGGTTCTCTTGCCGCGGACGACACTTTCCCTGACCAGAATCTGAATCCCGGACTGGCGGGCGACCTCGAGAATGGCTGTCAGGGCCGACTGGCTGGGAACATCGATCCTCGACGTGCGCGCGCTGGCCGGCGCCGGGCAAATGGCACAGGCAATGCCGACCGATACGGCAAGCGCCGCACGTACGCCAAAAGCCCTCATGCCTCTCTCTCCCCGCGAAGCTTTTCGCTCGTCGAGTCCCGCTTCCCTTCGTTAGGCAAAAGAACCCTCTCAGTTCTTTTCTATGTGGATGCGCCCATCTTTTTTCTCCACGTTTGCACCGAACGTCATGGAAACGACACGCGCGAACATGTCAGGTTCGTCGGTATTGAAGCGGCCCACGACCTTCTCGTCTGCGATCGCGGGATCGACCTGAAGCTTGGTCTGGTTGTACCGGTTGAATTCATCGGCGGCCTCCCGCAGCGTGCTGCCGTCGAACTTCAGCACGCCCTCGCGCCAGGAAAGCTGGCGCTCGATCGCGGCCGGATCCCTTACACGTCCTTGCCCCCCAACCTCGTCGCTGACGAACATGCGCGTGCCGGCGGGCACCTTTGCGCGCTTGCCGGCCCTTGCTTCCGACCAGACTTCGACCGTTCCATCGGTCACCTGCACATCGGCGCCGTCGTTGCGCCGGCGGACGGAGAACGCGGTTCCCACCGCGCGAACGCGAACGTCGCCGGCCGAGACAACAAACGGACGGCTGGCGTCTTTGGCGACCTTGAACCAAGCTTCGCCTTCGTCGAGCTTGACGCGGCGCGCCTGCGCGGACTGGCTCACTTCGAGGCGGCTGTTGGTGTTCACGACGACGAGGGATCCGTCCTGCAGCGGAACCTTGGTCATCTCGCCAAGATGAGTCTCGATGCGCCGGTAGCTCGCGCCCGCCCTGTCCGAAAATACGCCGGATAGTAATGCAACACAGAGGATCGAGGCGGCGATGGCAGAGCCCGCCCACACCACGCGGCGTCTCCCCGACTGATCGACGCGCGACGGTTCGCTCTGATCGGGAGTAGTCAATTCTGCCGGTGCCACTTCCGGGCCTGGCTGCGCGGTGTCATCCAGCAAGCTCCAGACCTGGGGATCGATTTCGGTAGCGCCGCCGGTAGCTTGCCAGATGGCCAGCGCACGAAACAGCGCGCCGCGCCGACGCGGATCGCTCACCACCCATCGCGCCAGATCGGCTCTGGCGGCGTCGTCGAGTGGCCGGGCGTCGATGCGGGCGACCCAGCGGGCCGCCTCGTCATTGACTACCTGTGCTGAGCCGCGCGCGTCCATGCTTCGTCGTTCTCTCTAATGATGTTTCGGCCTCGTTTTCGCCTTGCGCGATTGCCTGCTGGATTAGTCGCAGGGCCTTGGCCACGTCGTTTTCAACCGTATGCTCGGGGATATCGAGCTGCCTCGCAACCTCCCGCTGGGAGAGGCCTTCGAACTTTCTCATCCGGAAAACCTGCCGACAACGCTCCGGTAGTTTGTCGATCAGGCCCTGGATGAATTGGAGCTGGTTTCGATAAACCGCCATTTCTTCGGGCGATGACGTGTTGGATGCAACCTGCAGATTTTCGATTTCCGCTACCGCTTCGATACTGACAATCCGGGACCTTCGCAGGTGCCCCAGAACGATCATCTTGGCCGTCGTGAACAGGTACGCCCGGCCATTCCTTATATGCGAAACGTCACGCAGGCTCGAGATCCGATAATAACTCTCCTGCACGATGTCTTCGATGTCGTTCGCATCAGCAACTTTCCTCAGCCACGATCGCAGCGCGGCTTCGTGCACGAGCACCTCCCGCGCAACCCATTGCACGGCTTTCAGGGATGCACCCTCGTTCACACTCTCGCCCAAAACTTCCCCTCGTTATCTCGTACGATGCCGGGAGATGCATTTTCCGTAGACGCTGCCGGAAAATTCTCCAAGCCGCCGCGTCGGCCACTGGAGGAAGCTTCCGACAAAACGCGTCGATGTCCTTCAGCAAGAGGACGTTGAGCCTCCCCGACTTGTCTTAAAGGAGCACGAGAAAAAAGGGAGGTACCTGTGAGGAGTCATTATCTCAGTTTGATGGCGAGGCGGGCCAGTTACATCGGTATCGCCAGCGCGCTTGCCTTCGGTTCCACCGCTCAAGCCCAATCGACCGGGGCTTCCGCGGATGCCGGCGATCCGGCCACGACCGTAGGCGACGAGATCGTCGTCACCGCGGAGTTTCGTGAGCGGAATCTCCAACAAACTCCGCTCGCGATTACCGCGATGACCGGAGAGATGCTCGAAGCCCGCAGCCAGACCAATCTGTCGCAGATCGCCAATCAGGCGCCTTCGGTGACGCTAAAATCCCAGAGCCCGGCGTTCGGGCCGTCGATGGGCGCCAATATCCGCGGCGTGGGGCAATTCGACTTCAACCCGGCGCTTGAGCCGGGCGTCGGCCTCTACGTCGACGACGTTTACTACGCGACCCTGACCGGCGCGATGATCGACCTGCTCGACGTCGACCGGGTGGAGGTGTTGCGCGGCCCGCAGGGCACGCTCGCGGGCAAGAACTCGATCGGCGGCGCAATCAAGCTCTATTCGAAGCGCCCCACCGGCTCGAACACCGGGTACGGATCGGTGACCTACGGCAGCCGCAACCGTCTCGACCTGCGCGCGGCCGCCGATTTCGCCTTGGGCGAAACCGTGTCCGCGCGGTTCTCGGGCGTCTCGAAGCAGCAGGAAGGCTACGTCAAGAGCTACGACTTCGGGTGCGTGTTCCCGGCCGGCGGACCGGCCACGTTCGTCGATCTGAACGGGGTGACGCAGCAGGCGAATCCGGCAGGCGGCATTCCCGCACTCGCCGCGAACTACGACGGCTGCCTGCGTGCAAAAGAGGGTGACGTCGGCTACCAGGCGGTGCGCGGCCAGCTACGCTTCACGCCGAACGATCGCCTCGATATCAATCTGACCGCGGACTACACGCGCGAGGATCACAACACCGCCGGCACGGTGCTGCTCGAGCGGTTCCAGAACGGCGCCCTGCGATCGCCGAACTTCCCCGGCAACGCCAACGTCGACATCAATCCCTACGGCGGCGTGATACCGTTCGACCGGCGCTTCCTGTGCGGCCCGTTCTGCAACTATGCGAACTACAGCGCGCCCGAGGACACCTCTAGCCCGACCGGTGCGTTCAAGTTGACCAATGGAGTGCATCCAGCGACGCTCAACAAGGGCCGCGTGTGGTTCTCCGGTTACGGTTTCTCGGGCGACGTCCGTTTCGACCTGAGCGACAACCTCCAGCTGACCTCGATCAGCGCCTACCGCAATTACGAGACGAGCTTCGACAACGACGACGACCTGTCGCCGCTCGCGCATACCAACAACACCAATGATCTCACGTTCCACATGTTCAGCCAGGAACTGCGGCTCAGCGGTACGCTGCTCAACGATACGCTCGAATACACCTTGGGCGGCTTCTACCTGAAGCAGAAGTCGGTTTCCTCCGCGGTGGTCGATCTGCGCTACGCCGGGCTCCCGATCTTCGCGAACAACGATCCGGTTCATGCCAAGACCATGGCGGCGTTCGCGCACGTTGCGTGGAAGCTGACTCCCGAGCTGACGTTGACCGCGGGCTTGCGCTACACGGACGAATACAAGCGCTACACCTTCAGCCGCCGCGCGGTGGATGGCGGCCCGCTGCCTCCGGGAACTTCGGTGATCGGGATCGACGGCCTGACCGGCGTTTACGATGGCCCGTCCAGCGACAGGTTCGATTATCGCGCCAACGTCCAGTACGAACTGACGCCCGACAACGCCATTTATGCGCAAGTTTCCACCGGTTTCAAAGGCGGTGGCATCAATCCCCGTCCGTTCAATCAGGCACAGGTCCTGTCGTTCTCGCCCGAGACGCTGACCTCGTACGAGATCGGCACCAAGAACGACTTCTTCGACGGGCGCCTCAGGATCAACGCCGCCGGCTATTTCGCCAAGTACAAAGGGCTGCAGCTCAAGCTGAGCAATTGTACGGCAATCGTCGGGCCGACCTTCGGGGCCCCGTGTTCGCTGATCCTCAATGCCGGCGATGCAGACATCAAGGGCTTCGAGGTGGAGACGACCATCCGCCCGGTCGACGGCCTGTTGATCGATGGCGCGGTGAGCCTGGTCGACTTCAAGTACAAGCGCTTCGCCACTTACGGCGCTGCATCCGCGGGCGGCCCCGCCGCTCCGAACGGGCCGCAATTCGGTGACTATCCGGATTACGTGCCGCGGTGGAAGTGGAGCGCCGGCGCGCAATATACGATCGAGCTTGGCGATGCCGGCACGCTCACGCCGCGGATGGACGCTTCGTACCAGAGCGATCTCTATACGCTCGCCGCCAACCGGCCGACCAACCTGATCGAGGGCTATACGATCGCGAATGCGCGGCTGACGTGGGTCAACCGCGGGGGCGATCTCGAGATTTCCGGCGAGGTCACCAACCTGTTCGACAAGTACTACTACGCCACGGTGCTGGACTACACGCTCTCGGGCGCGGGCCTCACCATAGGGCAGCCCGGCCGGCCGCGCGAATGGGCGCTCACGGTCAAGAAGTCGTTCTAGCGCGATCCGCTTGCGAAAGCGCGGCTGCGTTCCGGCCGATGATCGCCCTCGTCACGATCCCTCCGCCAGCTCATATGATGCTGGCGGAGGGGACGATGCGCCCCTTTCGGCGGTCGGGCCTGTGAATTTGCCCGCCCCCGCGAGCGAGGTTGCTCCGCTGTTCACGCCATTCGCGTTGGGCAAGCTCGCGCTATCAAACCGCTTCGTCCTGCCCGGCATGCAGCGCGGGCTGTGTCACGACGGCGCACCCTCCGAGAGGATGATCGAATACTACCGGCGCCGGGTCGCCGGCGGCTGCGGGTTGATCATTTCGGAATCCGTAGCAGTCGACCACCCGACATCGACCCAGAACCCGCGGTTCGCCTGGATGGCCGCGCACACCTACGAGGCGTGGGTACGCTGCATCGCCGCGGTAAAGGAAGAAGGCGGCGGGGCAATATTGCAGATGTGGCACGAGGGGGCGCGTCGCGAAGAAGGCGGTACGGGGCCTCATGGCCAGTTTCCGACCATCAGCCCATCGGGCCTCGTAGACGCCCGGCAGAGGCAGGGCCGCGCAGCCACGCCGGACGAAATCGAGGAACTCAAGGCAGCGTTCGTTTCGAGCGCGCGCATGGCCCGACAGGCGGGCGCGCACGGCGTGGAAATTCACGCTGCCCACGGATATCTGCTCGATCAGTTCCTGTGGCCCACGACCAACCGCCGAAACGACTGCTATGGCGGACCCGATGTTCGGGATCGCGCCAGGCTTCCAGCCGAAATCGTCGCGGCCGTGCGCGCCGCTTGCGGGCCCGCGTTCATCGTGGGGCTGCGCTTTTCGCAATGGAAGGAAACCGATTTCTCCGCCCGCGTGGTGGAGACCACGGACGAGCTGCGATCGATGCTGGGGCTCTTCAAAGAGGCGGGCGCGTCGTACATCCATGCCTCGACCCGCAAGTTCTGGACTCCGGAGTGGCCCGGCTCGCATCTGGGGCTGGCCGGCTGGTGCAAGCGATTGACCGACCTGCCGGTTATCGCGGTCGGGAGTGTCGGCATCGCGCCGGATGAGAGCAAGGCGGCCAGGCAGATCGCGCGGGGCCTCCGCGAGTTGGTTCGCCGGTTTTGCGGCGCGGAGTTCGACCTGGTGTCCGTCGGCCGCAGCCAAATCGCCGATCCCGACTGGGTGGCCAAGGTCCGCGCCGGTGATTTCGACCGCATCCGGCCTTTCCAGCTGGGCGATACGCGGCGAGATGACGACGAACTGGCCGAGCTTGCACGGTCATATCCGCGATGACGGATACCTGGCATTCGTCTCTACCCGAGCAGTCGAAACGCAAGCTACACGAGCAGGGAGCTTAGAGGATGCACGTCGATTACGAAGCAGGCGTCCGACGAGCCCCAGCGGGTCCGTCCGTCCTCGGCCTCAATCCGGCCCGCTATCCCTGGCTGGTGCTGGCCTTGCTGCTGCTGGTTCATCTCTCGAGCAGCATGGATCGGTTCATCGTGTCGATCGCCGGTCAGGAAATCAAAGAGGATTTCGCCCTGGCGGACTGGCAGCTCGGGTTGCTGACCGGCTTCGCCTTCTCCGTGCTCTACGTCGTGTGCGGGTTCCCGCTCGCGCGGATCGCGGACCGTTCCAACCGCGTCACGATCATTTCCGCGTGCCTGGTGGTGTGGTCGGGCATGACAGCGCTGTGCGGGGCCGCCGGCAGTTTCGTGCAGCTCCTGGCGTGTCGGATGGGGGTGGGGATCGGCGAAGCGGGTTGTCTGCCGCCGTCACACTCGCTGATTACGGATTACTTCCCGGGTAACCGCAGGACCACTGCGATCGCGTGCTTCGGCCTTGGTTTGCCGCTGGGAGCGCTCGTTGGGATGATCGCCGGCGGCGCGATGATCGACCGGGTTGGATGGCGGACGACGTTCGTGATCATCGGCGTGCCCGGACTTTTGCTGGCGCTCGCCGTCCGGCTGCTGATCACCGAGCCGCGAGCCGTCCGGGATGCCCGGCCAGCCGCCGCAGCGGAGCCGTGGGCCGGAAGCCGCGAATCGTTCAAGCAGGTCGCCACGGGTTTGTTCGCCAATCCCGTCGCGCGGCACGTGCTGATCGGGATGATGCTGGCGACTTTGTTCACCAGCCCGAGCCTGACGTTCCTTGCACCCTATATCGTGCGCTCGTTCGGCCTGAGTTACGGGCAGGTCGGCGTGGTGATCGGCGGCGCCCAGATGGGCGGCATGGCGCTCGCGACGATCGGCGCCGGCCTGCTGGCGGATCGATTGGGGCGGCGTGACTCCCGCTGGTATTTCTGGGTCCCTGCCGGAAGCATGCTGCTTGGCGGTCCGCTCCTGATGTTCGCGTTTGGCCAGCCCGATTGGCAGACGCTCATGCTGTGGATGTTCTTCGCCTCGGTGGTGAGCGCCGCTTACCTCGCCCCGTGCTACGCAGTTCTCTACGCCGCGGTGCAGCCGCACTGGCGTGCAACGACCGCGGCGATCGCGGGCGCGATGATGAGCATGGGCGGATCGAGCGTGGGCCCGATCGTCTGCGGCGCGATGATCGACTGGCTCACGCCGGTGCTGTTCGAACGCGTGCAACAGGGGAGCTTCGCCGTCATCTGCACCGGCGGGAGCGGTTCGACAGGCGCAATCGATCTCGCCATCCCCGCGTGCCGAGCCGCCATTGCCGACGCATCGCAATTCTCCCTCATCGCGCTTTCGCTTTTCTGCCTGTGGCCGGGATTCCACTTCATCCACGCCGCGCGCTTGTGGCGCCGGCGCGGTGGAGCGAACTTCGCCTAGCTTGCAGCGCGTGGGTGCGGCGCCTGATTCGGGTGCTGTGGAGCTTTTAGGCTGATCACTCCGCCGGGAGCGCTCGGGACAACTTATCTAAAATCGCTGCCAGGCTTTGGCGTTCGCCCGGTTCGAGCGTGCCGAAGGTCTGGTCGATGATCTGGTGGCGCAGCGGCTCGGTTCGCGCCACGGCTTCTACGCCTCTGGGAGTAATCTGTACCCATTTCGCCCGGCGGTCGGACGGGTCGGGCTTGCGTTCGACCAGACCGTCGCGTTCGAGGCCGTCGACCGCCTCTGTCACTGTCCGGGGCGACTGGCCGAAATACTCCGCAATGTCCGTCGCCCGCAGCGGGCCGCGCTTCTCCAGACACAGCAACAGCTTCGTCTTCGCCAGCGAAGCGCCGTGTTCGGCCATGCGCCGGTCGAGCGTCCGCATCAGATGCATGTGCAGTTCCGCGAAGGCGACGACGAGAGGGTCTATGTCGGACATTTGGAGGTACCACAATATATGGTCTTGCATTAGTTCGCAAGCAAGACCATCTGCCCGCAGCGCCAGCCCGAGTCGACTGAAAGGACGCGCCCCCGTGACAGATCCGACCGATGAGCCAGTCAGTGTCGATGGCGCTGAACCCCAGACGGAGCCCCGGATTTCGCCGCTGAAACGGCCGGGTGTTCGACGCGCGGTCCTCGCGGTGGCCGTGGTGGCACTTGCGCTGTTCGCGTATTGGTTCGTCCAGTATTGGACGGTCGGCCGCTTTATCGAGGGCACCGACGATGCCTACGTGCAGGCTGATGCGGTCATCGTCGCGCCCAAGGTGGCGGGCTACGTCGACAAGGTCTTCGTTGCCGACAATCAAGCGGTAAAGGCCGGCGATCCGCTGTTCCAGATCGATCCGCGCGATTACCGGTCGCAAGTCGCGCAGGCGCAGGCGCAGATCGATGTCGCCGGAGCGCAGGCCAACGGGCTGCGGGCGCAGATCGCCGAGCAGCGGGCCACGGTTGCCGGTGCTCAGGCCCAGCTGGTCGCCGCCCGCGCCGACCTCGAGCTCGCCCGGACAATCGAGGCGCGCTACCGGGCGCTATCGGCGACGGGGGCGGAAGCCAGGGAAACCTACGGCGAAAAGCGCAGCCAGCTCGCCAACGCGATAGCCCAGGTGAAGCTGCGCGAATCGCAGCTGAGCAGCGCCCGGCAGCGCATCGGCACGTTGCAAGCCCAGGTCGGCGAAACCGTGGCACGGGCGAAGGGCGCCCGGGCTCAGAACGAAGCGGCAGGCGTCGATCTGTCCTCGACGCTGGTGCGTGCGAGCATCGCCGGGCGGGTCGGCAACAAGACCGTCCAGCTCGGCCAGTTCGTTCAGCCAGGAACCCGGGCGATGTCGATCGTGCCGGTGGATCAGCTCTATATCAGGGCCAACTTCAAGGAAACGCAGGTTGGCATGATGCGGGTCGGCCAGCCGGTTTCGATCGAGATCGACGCGCTCGAGGGCATCGAACTGCACGGACGGATCGAAAGCTTCTCTCCGGGGACAGGGGCGCAGTTTTCGCTGCTGCCGCCTGAGAACGCGACGGGCAACTTCACCAAGATCGTCCAGCGCGTTCCCGTGCGGATTTCGGTCGACGCAGGACCGGAGGCGCGGGCGCTGCTGATTCCCGGCATGTCGGTGTCCGTCTCGGTCGATACCCGCTCGGCGCGTGGGTCGATGGAGAAGATCGAGGCCGAGCAGAAAGCCGGAAGGTAATGGCCCGCGCCGCCGCCATCCCCGTCGCCAGCGCGGAGCGACCGCCCAACGCGGACCTCGGTGCGTGGCTGGCTGTCGCCGCCGGCACGCTCGGCGCGATGATGGCGACGCTCGACATCTCGATCGTCAACTCAGCGCTGCCGACGATCCAGGGGGAGATCGGCGCCAGCGGCACTGAAGCCACCTGGATCGCGACCTCGTTCCTGGTCGCCGAGATCATCATCGTGCCGCTGTGCAACTGGTTCGAGAAGTTGCTCGGCCTGCGCCGCTTCCTGCTGATCACCGCGATCCTGTTCACGTTCTTCTCGATCATCTGCGGCATCGCGGACAATCTCACCACGATGATCATTGGCCGCACGGGGCAAGGCCTCGCCGGCGGCGGCATGATCCCGACCGCGATGACGATCATCGCCACCCGGCTGCCGCGCCACCAGCAGCCGATCGGCACATCGCTGTTCGGCGTCACGGCGATTCTCGGCCCGGTGATCGGCCCGCTGCTGGGCGGCTGGCTGACCGAGCAATGGAGCTGGCACTACGCGTTCTTCATCAACATCCCGGTGTGCCTGGTGTTGGTCGTGCTGCTGATAGTCGGCCTGCCGAAGCAGAAGGCGCGCCCGGAGTTGCTCGCGCAAGCCGACTGGCTCGGGTTGTTCGGCCTTTCCATCGGCCTGGGCTGCATGACCGTGGTGCTCGAAGAGGGCAATCGCGAGCAGTGGTTCTCCTCGCCGATGATCGTGCAGCTGACGATCGCTTCGGCGATCGGCTTCGGGATGATGGTGGTGGGCCAGTTCCGTGCGAAGGATCCGATCATCCGCCTGTCGCTGATGTTCGATCGCGTGTTCGGCAGTGTGATAATCATGGCGGTAATGCTCGGCATGGTGATCTACGGCATCTCGTTCGTGATTCCGCAGTTCCTCGCGGCCATCGCCGATTACAACGCGCTTCAGGCGGGCAAGATCGTCATGCTCTCAGGCCTGCCGGCGCTGGGGATGATGATCCTCGCCCCGCTGCTGATGCGCTATGTCGATTTGCGCGTCGCGGTGCTGTGCGGGATGCTGATCCTGGCGGTGAGCTGCTTTATCGATTCCAACCTGACCGCGAACGCGGTCGGTGGCGACTTCATCGGATCCCAGCTCCTGCGCGGCATCGGCACACCGCTCGCGTTCCTGTTCCTCAACCAGGCGGCGATTTCGTCGGTGCCGGTCAAGTACGCGGGTGACGCCTCGGGACTGTTCAACACCGCGCGCAACCTCGGCGGCTCGCTGGCGCTGGCCTCGATCGCCACGATCCAGGATCAGCGGATGTGGCTGCACTCGCGCCGGATCGAGGAGACGCTGCAGGCCAACAGCGTTGGCGTGCAGGACTATCTTTCGGGCATGGCGCAGAGCGTCGGCAGCGTTGATGCCGCCCTGCGTGTGATCGGCGGCACGATCGCGCGTGAGGCGCTGGTGATGACCTACAACGACATGTTCTGGATGCTCTCGGTCGGCATCCTGGTCGTCTCGCCGCTTGTCTTCCTGTTGCGTCCCCTGCCGAAGGACGTTTCCGCCGCTCCAGCCCATTGAGACAACCGATGCGCCATTCCTACCCAGCCATCTGCCTTGCCGCCTCCGCGCTGCTCGGCGCGTGCACGGTTGGCCCCGACTATGCGGGGCCGCCCGTGTTGTCCTCCCTCCCGGACACCGCGGGCGGCTTCGTGCGCGCCGATCAGACGACGACCGCCGGAGCGCCGGCAGTGGCCGATTGGTGGACGGCGCTCGGCGATTCCGTCCTCGACGATCTCGAGCAGCGTGCGTTGGCCGCCAATCCGGACGTTGCGGCGGCGCGCGCGCGGGTCGACGCCGCGCGCGCCGCGCTGCGGCTGGAGCGCGCCAACGCCGCGCCGAATGTAAGCGCGATGGGCGTCGCGGCGCATATCCGCATTCCCGACATCGGCGGCGAGGATCGCAGCGGCACGCCGCCGCCGGCTGACGATCAGGGCAGCGACACGACCTCGGTCAATTTCTACAATCTGGGCCTCAAC
Source organism: uncultured Sphingomonadaceae bacterium (assembly GCA_964401045.1). Classification (GTDB taxonomy): domain Bacteria; phylum Pseudomonadota; class Alphaproteobacteria; order Sphingomonadales; family Sphingomonadaceae; genus CAYNXB01. Next base: position 13,088 of record CAYNXB010000030.1, read on the forward strand.
GCGAACTGGGAGATCGACCTGTTCGGCGGCCAGCGCCGCAACACCGAAGCGGCGCGCGCCGAACTTGGCGGCGCGGAAGCGGGCGTGGCGGACGCGCAAGTCAGCCTCACTACCGCGGTGGCGCAAGCCTATCTTGAATATCGGGGCCGGCAGCAGCGCGTCGCACTGGCTGAGGATGCCGTTGCGCAGCGCGAAGCGTTCGCCGATCTGCAGAACCAGCGGTTCGAGCGTGGTGCCGGAACGCTGACGGATGTCGAGCAAGCGCGCAGCGAGGTCGAGCAGGCGGGTCAGCAGCTTGCGATCCTTCAGGCCGAAGCCGATGGCTTCGCGAACGCGGCGGCGATCCTGATCGGTGAGCGGCCGGGCACGCTAGATCCGTTGCTGGCGGAGCCCGCCAAGATGCCCCTGCCGCCCGAAAGCGTCGCCGTGGGCGATCCAGCGGCGCTGCTGCAGCGGAGGCCCGATATCCGCACGGCCGAACGCAGGCTCGCGGCGCAGACCGCGCGCATCGGCGTGGCCGAAGCGGCGCGCCTGCCGCGGCTCAGCTTCCTCGGTATCCTCGGAATCGGCGGCACCAGTCCGGCAGATCTCACCCACCTCGACGATTTCACCGCCATCGGCGCCCCGATGCTGCAGTGGAGCTTCCTGGACTTCGGCCGCGGCGCGGCCCAGGTCGGCCAGGCCGAAGCGCGCCGCGACGAAGCCGTGGCAAGCTATCGCGGCACCGTGCTCGGCGGGCTGCGTGAGGTCGAGGATGCGTTGAGCAATTTCCGTGCCGCTCGCGCTAACGCGGCGAGCCAGGCGCGTGCCGAGGCAGGCGCCGCCAGGATCGAGGAACTGGCGCGTCAGCGTTACGACCTTGGCGCAGCCCCGCGTACGCGCCTGATCGAGGCGGAGCTGGCGCATGATGCGGCGCAGGATGCGCTGGTGCGCGCCAAGACGGCGTTGACGCTGCGGTTCGTGGTGCTTCAGAAGGCCTTGGGCCTGGGCTGGTCGGAGCCTTCGGCAAAGTAGCCGCGCCCACGTCCCACCCGGGTATCGCCTTACACTTTACCAGCCGACCCCCCCGTCTGTCCGAAGCGGCAATCGGACGCCGTCGCACGATGACCTTGTCCGTGCGTCAAAAAGCTTGCAATCCTAAATGATATAAATATGACTTTTTGAGTTAGGCGACAGGATCGGAATGCAAGTATGGCGACGGGAACGCACGGAGTGAACAATAGCGCGTGCCTTCCCGATACAAGCGTTGGAGACGTCTGGGTCCGGACCGCCACGCTCGATAATCCGTCAGCCGCATGTTTCGGCCGTGTGGTCGATGAAGTGGTCCTGTTGGTCGATGGCTCGCCGCTCGGCGAGTGGCGTGAGAACGGCGAGCGCGCGTTTGTAGACGATGTCCGGCTGTTGCCGCCGGTCATCCCGCCCACCTTTTACGCCTGCGGCATCAACTACGTCGGCCATGCCCGGGCCTGCTCGGCCGAGTTCGAACGGCCGCTCGAGAGCTTCATGCCCGCCAGGCCAGAGGTCGGATATCGCGCGCAAAGCGCCATCATCGGGCCGGGTGAAACGATCGTCATTCCCGCGGACGCTCCGGTCAATGTCCAGTGCGAGGGCGAATTGAGCGTGGTCATCGGGCGGGCGGCGAAACGCGTCCGCGCACGCGATGCGCTCGACCATGTGTTCGGCTACACCATTTGCAACGATGTGAGCGTGCGCGAGTGGCAATTCGCCGACCGCACCTTCTGGCGAAGCAAGAACGCCGACACTTTCAAGCCGCTCGGCCCATGCATCGCGACGAACCGCGACATTGCCGAGATGACGACCCGGATAAGCCTCAACGGCGAGTTGCTGGAGGAATTCCCCACGGGGAACATGCTGTACAGTGTCGCCGAGTATATCGAGGCGATCTCCGAATATATCACGCTGCAGCCGGGCGATGTGATCATGATGGGCACGGACCAGCACAGCCCGCGGATAGCGCACGGCGATGCGATCGAGATCGCGATCGCCGGGGTCGGGCGCCTCATCAACCCCGTAGTACGCGGGGACGCGCGCTAATCGTCGATGATGGGCGCGGCCAAGGCCGATGGCCTGGCCTCGAATGTCTCGTACCAGGCGGCCAGGCGAGGGTGGCCCGCCCGCCAATTCTGCTCGCTAAAGCGAAAGTCGATATAGGCGAGCGCGCATCCGGTGGCGACGTGGCCGATATCGAAAGGCGCCCGCGTGAGCGCATCGGCGTCTGCCTCGAGCACATCGAGGCAATGGCCGAGCTTTGCCGAGAATGCCCGGATATGCACGTCTGAACGCAGGTGTTCCGGCCGCAGGACCTCACCTCGCCAGGCAATCATGAGATCGAGCAGTCCATCGCCCAGGGCCTGGCGCCGCAGCGTCTCGAAATAGTCCGCGCCGGTCCGGAAAAACATGCGGCTTTCCGGCAGGCTCGCCAGGTATTCGCAGATAACCGGCGAATCATACAAGGCACGGCCATCATCGAGGATAAGCGTGGGAATCTTGTTGAGCGGATTGTCGGCGATGATCGTCGGATTGAGCTCGGTGGTCACCGCCACCGATCGGGTCAATTCGATGGATTCGCCAAGCCCAAGCTCGTGAACCAGGATCATCACCTTACGCACGTAAGGTGAGCGCGGCGACCAGTGCAGTTTCACGAATTATCCTATCGAAGCTTTACTTCGAAGCGAACGACATCGCCCCGGTAGGTGCTGTCCACCCACATGAGCAGCACGCCGCTGTCGTCGATCGCTTCGCGATGGAGGTGGCCTACGGGCGCGTTGAGCGGGATCTTCAGCAGCGACGCGATCAGCGGGTCGGCCGCTCCGATCGTTAGCATCTGCGTTGCCGAGCGGATCGTTATTCCCGGCGTTTCGGCGAGCAGGCGCAGACCGGTCTTGGTGTGCACTTCCTCTTCGCTGATCAGCGAACGCAAAGTCTCCGCGATGTAGACGTCCGCGACCATGAAAGGGTCGCCGTTGCGCGAGTGAAGGCGGCGCAAGTGGCGGTAGGTGGCCGCGCGTGTGGCGCCGACCGGGAGGATGTGCGGTGCTTCCTCGTTTGCTTCGTCGGAAAGCAGCTCGAAATCCGCATCCTGGTTCGGTCGCAGCAGCCCCGACCAGTCCGTGCCGACCGAGCACCACAGGGCTTCCTGGGGCTTGCCGACCACGAATGTGCCCTTCGCGCGGTAGCGTTCGATCAGGCCTTCATCCGCCAGCAGGTCCATAGCCTGGCGAATCGTGGCTCGGGCAACCCCGCACTCGCTCGCCAGTTCCTCGATAGTCGGCAACTTTGCGCCGACCGGCCAGTGGCCACCCTTGATGCGCTCCCGGAAGAGCGCGGCCAACTGGATGTACCGGGAAATGGCGCTCCGGGAGAGATCCTCGGCAATATTGCTTACCTGGCTCACGGGCGACCATCCCTTGTTATATTTTGCGGCATCTTCGTCATCCCGCCTCCTGATGGAAGCGTCCACCAGACAGGTTGCCGCCGCTGCGCCCGTCAAACAAGACAAAGATCAAGAATATGCCCTTTTAAGAACCGTCAGGGGCGTGGCAACCGCCGCTCGGAGAGGAGGCGGAGCGCCGGCCGGTCACGGGATTGGCGTAATGGTAGCACACCGGCCCGATTTTCGGGAACGGGGCGATGCCGTCTTCGACGAGGGGCCGGTCGGGAGGGAACTGTTGCAGGAGCTTGTCGGGCGAGGGCGCGGCCGTGCGGCCGATGTCGTCCGGCACGCGCGCCCAACCAGCGGCGTAGCCAGGCGAACGCCAGATATGCCTGACCAGGACTTCGCTGAACTTCCACACGCCGTCCTCCAGCCGCACCGCGTCATTGTAGAGGCCGGCGGTCATGGAACCGGGCCGTCCGAAGGCGCTGTTGAACTGGAGGAGGCGGGTTTGCAGCAATCCCTCATCGGAACCGGCTTCGAAGTCGATCACCGGCTGGATGCGCAAGTGCATCGGGATCGATCGGCGCGGATGCTTCAACGGGCCGTAGCGCGCATCCTGGATCGTTCGGATGCGGTCGCGGCCGATGTAGTAACCGGCGGCGGGTGAGAGCCGGATGCCGTCGGCGGTGAACAGCTCGGCCAGGTTCGCCCACTCGAAATCGTCCAGCCAGTTGCCCAGCGCGCTAGAGAGGTTTTCCGTCGCATCGTAACCGACCGACATCCGCAGCTGCCGCCAGGATTGGTCCGGCAGAGGTTTCGCAGCGGCAGCGGCGACCGCCGGATTAGCGGTCTGAACAGGGGCCGCTCCATTGGGGTATGCCACGTCCTTCCCGGTGGTGGGGTGGGGCGAACGGAACGCCGGAAACTGCGTCCCGGTCAACGCGGGAACCGGCTCGTCCGGTGCGTACGCGGCGGCGGGGACCGGCTCGGGAAGCCAGCTCTTCGCCCACCCCTTGTAATAGTCGGTCCGCATTTGCGGATAAAGCCGCATGCGGGCGATGCGCCATTTGCCGTCCCGGCGAACGAAGTCGTTCTCGAAGGTGGCAATCGTCCAGAAGGCATCGCCGCCATTCTGGCCGATCATGCCGAATTCCAGGCCCCTGACATGGGCAACGTCACCGCCGGGCTGCATGTCTACGGTCATGTTGACCTGGACGCGATCGTTGACCTGGCCTTCGCCCAGGTTCGGCGGCCCGTCGCGCTCCAGCCCCCGACGGATGCTGGCCGCGCCGATCCATCGTCCGACACCGGCGATCTGGAGCGTTCCGTCCTCCTCGAAAAGGTCGCCGACATCGTCCCACATCTTGCGGTCGACGTAGTAGCCGTACACGTTCTGCAAGTTGCGGACCTCGTCCTCGGCATTCAACGCGGCGATGCGTTCGGCGACGGAAGCCCGATCGATGTCAGCATTGGCCGCCGACCCGCTGGCGCGCGGTATCGGCGTACCGGCCTGCGCGGGGGTGTAGTGGTAGGGGACGATCCCCAGGTCGTCAGTGACGTTGGTCCAGCCGGTGTCATAGGGGCCTTCGAATTGCGGATAGTAGTGGACCTTGGAAATCCGCCACACGCCGCCTTCGCGTCGGTACTCGTTCTCCATGATGCCGCCATGCCATTGGGCATCGCCGCCCAGGCTTCCGCTCATAGTCACGACGTGCCAGCGGCCCTTTGCGCGCACACCGTCGCTCTCCATCGTCACCACGGGAGTCATGGCGAGCTCGACGCTGAGCGCGCCTTCTTTCGGCCCCTCGGGCAGGTTGCCCAGCAACGCTTGCCATTGCGCGCGAATGGCGGCCGGTCCCCGAACCTGGCGGTCGCCGAAAATCCCCTCGGCATCGGCCGAGTAGAGTTCGTCGACGTTGCTCCACAGACCGTACTGGATCAGCTGGGCCTGCGAAACTTCGAGCCGCTTCACCGCGCGCAGCGATTCCGCCTGCGTCAGCTGATAGGCGAGGACCTCCGGCCCATCCGCCGGGCCGGGCGTCTGTGCCGCCAACGGAGTTGCCAGCGCCGCTGCAACGCAGGCGAGGGCCAGACCGAACCTATTCATGTGCTGCTCCCTGGGTTTTCCACTCGAAACCGGGCTCGCAAGTCCGCATGTCGGGGCAATAGTTCTCGGGAACCCGTCCGCTGACAGGGTTGCGGTAATGGAACCACATCGGCTTCACTTCCGGGAAATGGACGAATTTGTCGCCGATGGTGAATGAGCCTTGCCGGACGGGCATGGCGCCGAGCGGGACGTCGGGCGGGTTCTGGTCGACCAACGCCTGCATCATCGGTGGAAACCTCTTGCGCCGATCTTCGGTCATCGGTGGCACCCGCGCCCAGCCGTTGGCCCAGCCATCGGACACGAAATAGGGTTCGTCGATACCGACGATCGATAGTTTCCAGACTCCGTCTTCGAGCGCGGCGGCATCGTTGGGATACATGCCGTTCTTCACCTCGCCCGGGCGTTCCGCATTGCCGGTGAAGTGCAGCAGGCGCGTTCTGAGATAGGCGTAAGTGCCGTCCTCGTTGACGTCGATCACCGGCTGCATGCGCAAGTGGATGCGGATCGATCGGCGCGGGGCGGAAGTGGGCGGCGCCTGGATCGTCTCCGCCTTCAGGATATGTTCGGGGCTGACATAAAACCCCACCAGATATTTCTGTCGCGCGCCCTCGCGGGCGAACAGCGCGCTCATCTCGGGCCATCGGTGATCGTCGATCCAGTTGCCGAAGGCGTTCGAGATGTTCTCGACCGCATCGTAGGCGATCGAGCGGTCCAGACTTCGCTGCAGGTCTGCGGTGTCGTCATCCGCGCTGGCGGGACTGCCGGCAAGGACCGCCATAACGGCCAGGAGTGAGCGTATTTTCATGCGGACCTCACTCGGTGATGTTGCCGGCCTGTGCCTTGATTTCGGGCGGAATCGTCAGGCCCAAGGCCTGAGCGGCCCTGAGATTGAGGCTGAGCCCGGCAGGTGGGCGGTTCACGGGCAGATCCGTCGGCGCCCGGCCGCGCAGGATCGCGTCGACCAAACCCGCCTGCTCGAACCAGATGCGGCGAAAATCCGGGCCGAACGCGGCAATTCCTCCGCCAGCGAGGACCGAGCCGACCAGCGATACCGTGGGCAGCCGGTTTGCCAGGGCAAGCTCCCCGATCTTGCGCCCATTGACGCTGAAGAGGGAGTGCGGACCCACGATCATGGCCTGCATTCCATCGCGCTCCATCGCGGAGATGGAAGGCTCGAAGGCCTCGATGCTCAGCGTTTCGTAAGGCTGCACCTCGATGCCGAGCGCGCGCCCCGCCTCGCGCAATTCGCGCAACGCTCCCGGGGCCGGCGCATAAGTCGGGTTGTACAGCATCCCGACTTTCGCGATGCCGGGGATGACCGCGGCGAGCAGTTCCAGCTCGCGCCGTTGCGTATCCGGCGCGTCGGCCGTTCCGGTGAAGCTCGTCCCGGGCTTGTCATAGGCATGGACCACGCCCGCACCCACCGGATCGAGCGACCAGAAGACAACCGGGATGTCGGACCCCGCTTCCTGCTGCTCGGCATAGACGGCGCGCGTGGCGGTGGTGTCGCCGGTGATGATGAGATCCGGCTTCATGGCGACGGCCTCCGCGGACTGGCGATCTAGAAGATCGTGGTCGCGATTGGCGGATCGGCGCACCCATGTGATCGATGCCGGATCGCGCCCCTTCGCCCGAAGGCCCGCCGCGAGCCGTTCGAAGGTCTGGGTTTCCGGGTCGAGGCTGGTATTGTTCGTCACGATGACGATTTTCGGCGGCGCGCCTTCTCGGGCCGTGACGCAGGATACCGACATCACGCCCGCCACGATCGCGAGCAACGCCATCTTTCGCATTCGCCTCTCCATATCCCTATAGTTCGGTGTTATGGTATTTATGACGGTGGCGCAAGGCTTGACACGTTAAAACTCATAAGCCTATCCTTTTGATATAACCGTTTCGGGAGAGCAGTGCGTGACTGACACGAGGGGCGCCCAGGGGGACTTTCGCGAGCCCGGGCTCGCGCAAGGCGCCATGAGTTCAGTCGACGACGAGGCGCTCTATCGCCGCATCATGTGGCGAGTGATGCCCCTGCTGGTCGTCTGCTATATCGTCTCGTTCATCGACCGGACGAACGTCGGGCTGGCGAAGATCGAGTTCATGGGAGATCTCGGCTTCAACAATGCCCAGTACGGGCTTGGGGCGGGCATCTTCTACCTGGGCTACATCCTGCTCGAAATTCCGAGCAATCAGGCGCTCGCGAAGATAGGCGCGCGATTGACGCTGTTGCGGATCATGGTCCTGTGGGGCCTGTGCTGCGTGGCGCTGGCGTGGATGACGACGCCGACGCATTTCTACGTCTTGCGGTTCTTGCTGGGCGCCGCGGAAGCCGGGTTCTTCCCCGGCGTACTGCTCTATCTGACGTTCTGGATCCCATCCCGCCGGCGTGCCCGCTTCACCGCGGTGTTCATGGCCTCGATCCCGATCGCCGGCCTGCTGGGCGGCCCAATCGCCGGCTTCATCCTCACCGGCATGGACGGCCTCGCCGGATGGCACGGTTGGCAATGGCTGTTCGTGGTCGAAGGCCTGCCCGCTGTCCTGCTCGGGCTGGTCGTCTACCTCACGCTATCCGATCGCCCGGCCGATTGCCGTTGGCTTTCGCCGGACGAACGCCTTCGTGTCCAGGCGGATCTCGATGCCGACAAGCGAAACGCTCCCCCGTCCGCGCATGCGACTTTCGGCGCAGCGCTGCGTGACCCCGCGTTCTATGTGCTCGGCATTCTCGGCTTTGCGATCATGGTCAGCACGGCCGGAGTATTCTTCTGGCTGCCATCGATCATTGCCGAAAGCGGAGTCGCCGATACGCGCGTCATCGGCCTGCTTTCCGCCGTGCCGTTCATCATTGCGGTGATCGTGCAGTATGCCGTCGCGCGCCACTCGGATGCCACTCAGGAGCGCCGCTGGCATGCCGCGGTTCCAGTCCTGCTCGGCGCTTTCGGGTGGATCGCGTTGCCGGCGGTGGCCGACAGCGTTCCCCTGGCGCTGGTTGCGTTGACGGTTGCCACCACCGGCTCGCTGGCGGCCATGGGGCCTTTCTGGAGCCTCCCGCCGGCGATGCTCTCGGGCGCGGCGGTGGCGGGAGGCATCGCACTGGTGACGACGCTGGCCGGCCTCGGGAACTTCCTCAGCCCGGTGCTGGTGGGGTGGCTGGTCGATCAAACGGGCTCGCTCGCCGCGGGCCAGGTCTATTTCGGGGCGCTGATGCTTATCGGCGGTGGCGCCCTGGCCCTCAGCCGGATTGGAGCGCGCCCTTGACGATATAGCCGCCGCTCGAACAGGCGCGTCCCGAACCCGGTGATCGGCGGCCGATCTTTCAATTCCAACGCACAGAGGAACCAGATGCCCTTCGCGCAAAATGGCGGCGTCCGCATTTACCACAAGGTTGAAGGCAAGGATGGTCTTCCGCCCATCGTCCTGCTGAACTCCATCGGCACCGAGATGGCGATGTGGGATCGGGCCATCCCGTACCTGCTCGATCATTTTCTGGTCGTGCGGATCGATACCCGCGGGCACGGGGCTTCGGATGCGCCCGTCGGCGATTACAGCATGCCAATGCTCGCCAGTGACGTTCTGGCGGTGATGGATGCGGCCGGGATCGACAAAGCCGCTATCGCGGGCGTCTCCCTCGGGGGCATGATCGCGATGGAACTGGCTTTAGCCGCACCCGAGCGCGTGAACGGCCTCGCGCTGATTTGCACCACGGCGACCGTGCACCAGCAGATGTGGGCGGATCGTATCGCCAAAGTGCGCGCCGCGGGAATGGCGAGCATCGTCGATGGCGTGATGCCGAGATTTCTCGATGGGGCCTTCACCGAAAACTTTCCGGAATATGCCGAGACCATCCGGCGGGCGTTCCTGTCGACGTCCCCGATTGGCTATTCCGGATGCGGCGCGGCGATCCGCGATATGGCCCTCCTCGACCGGCTCGGCGAAATCACCGCGCCAAGCCTGGTGGTGATCGGCACGCTCGACCAGGCGACCCCGCTGGCAGGAAACGGCGAGCTCATTCTCACCGGGATCGCCGGCTCCGAGATGGCCGAGGTTCCGGGGGCCCACATTTCACCGATCGGCGCGCCCGCGGAAGTCGCGGCTGCCCTGACCGGACACTTCCGGAAGGACCACACGATATGATGCGTGCAGGACAGATTGGCCGGGCGATGCGGTACGCCGTGTTCGCACTGGCCCTGGTGGCGGGAGGCGTGCAAGCGCAAGATGCGCCGGACGCAGTTGCATCAGCGGCCACGCCGCGCGCTGCGCCGTACCGTATCGGCCTCATCACCTATGCAGGCGGTGGAATCGGGCGTCCGGTGAAGGCCGAACTCGAAAAACTCGGTTATCGCGAGGGCGAGAACGTCATCTACCGGGAGTGGAGCGGCAACCGCGACCCGGCGATCATGCCCAGGCTCGCCCAGGAACTGGTGGCGTGGAAGCCCGACGTCATCCTCTCGATGATGACCAATGCGCATGTCGCGGTTCGCGATGCAACGCGCGACGCACAGATTCCGGTGGTCCTCTGGTCTGCCGACCCGCAGGAAACGGGCGTCATCCAATCGTTCCGTCATACCGGCACGAACTTCACCGGCTTCACCTATGAACCGTACCAGGCCATTCTCCACCTGCGGTTCCTGAAGTTCGCGTTCCCCGATCTGAAATGTGTCGGGCACCTCTACAATCACACGTACGCCCCCGCTCCCTCGACGCTGCGCGACCTGAAAGTCGCGGCCGGCATGATGGGCATCGAGGTGGTCGTCGGAGAAGCCCTGACCAAGGAAGAGTTCGAGCCGCAGATCGCCAAGTTCCGCGATGCAGGTTGCCAGGCATTCACCGTCGGGCCGCATGAGCTGTTCAATGGCAATGGGCGGACCATCGGCGAGCTGGCTCTCAAGTATCGTTTGGGTGCTATCAGTATCCAGGGCTCGATCGTGAACGGTGGCGGGCTGGCCGCTTATGCGCCGCCGCACGATAGGGGGTGGCCGGTAATGGCATCCATGGCGGACAGGATTCTTCGCGGCGAGAAGCCTCAGGACATCCCCGTCGAACGGCGTCTCGGCAGTCCGCTCATCATTAACCTGAAAACGGCCAAGGCGCTCGGGCTGTCGCTGCCGCCGAGCCTGATCGATGAAGCCGATCGCGTAATCGAGTAAGCACTGTGGCGACCGATGGAAAACTGTACCCTGCGCCCGCCGCGGCGATCGAAGGCATCCTGTTCGATGGCATGACGATCATGTCGGGCGGGTTCGGGCTATCCGGCAATCCGGAAAGCCTGATCCCCGCCATCCGGGATGCCGGCGTGCGCGACCTGACCGTCATTTCCAACAACTGCGGCGCAGACGGCTTCGGGCTGTGGATGCTGCTCGATAACCGGCAGATCCGGCGGGTGATTTCCTCCTACGTGGGCGACAACAAGCTGTTCGAGCAACTCTATCTCGACGGCAAGCTGGAGCTCGAGCTCAACCCCCAAGGCACCCTGGCGGAGCGGATCAGGGCAGGGGGTGCCGGTATCCCGGCATTCTATACCAAGACCGGGGTCGGCACCGTCGTCGCCGAAGGCAAGCCGGTCGAGACCTTCGAAGGGGAAGACTACGTTCGGGAAACCTGGTTGCGGGCCGACCTGGCGATCGTGAAGGCCTGGAAGGGCGACACGTCGGGCAATCTCGTCTTCCGGAAGACTGCGCGGAATTTTAACCCGGTGATGGCGACCGCGGCGCGCGTGACGATCGCCGAGATCGAGGAACTCGTCCCGTTGGGGGCGCTAGATCCCGACCACGTCCATACGCCCGGCATTTACGTTGACCGGGTGGTCAAGGCGACGGTCAACGAGAAGCGCGTCGAAAATCTCACCACACGCGCCCGGCCCGATAACGCATGACCGAGGTGTTCATTTGCGAAGGCCTGCGCACGCCGATCGGGCGCCACGGCGGCGCGCTCGCCCCGGTTCGGCCCGACGACCTCGCAGCACTCGCGATCCGCACTCTGGTCGAACGCGCGACGGCCCTCGACCCCATCGCGATCGACGAGGTCATACTGGGTTGCGCCAATCAGGCCGGTGAAGACAATCGCAACGTCGCCCGCATGGCGGCGCTGCTGGGGGGGCTGCCGCAGGAAGTCCCCGGCGTAACCGTCAATCGTCTATGCGCGAGCGGAGCGGAGGCCGTGGTGCAAGCCGGGCGCGCCATCAAGGCTGGCGAAGCAACGCTGATCCTGGCGGGCGGTGTCGAAAGCATGAGCCGCGCGCCCTATGTAATGGGGAAGGCGCACGCCGGGTACGACCGGACGCAGGAACTGGCGGACACGACGATCGGCTGGCGGTTCGTCAATCCGGCAATGGCCGAGCGCTACGGCGCCGTTTCGATGCCCGAGACGGCGGAAAACGTCGCGGCGATGTTTTCGATCTCGCGCGAGGATCAGGATCGCTTCGCCGAGCGAAGCCAGGCGCTGACCGAACGCGCGCGCGTGGCGGGCCGTCATGCCGAGGAGATGATCCCGGTGTGGGTGCCAGGGCGGGCGGTGGTCGATCGGGACGAACACCCGCGCCCCCAGACGACGTACGCGGGCTTGCAGAAGCTCAAGCCGATCACGCATCCTGACGGGACGGTGACGGCGGGCAATTCGTCCGGCGTCAATGACGGCGCGGCGGTGCTGTGGGTCGCATCGGAGAAGGCAGCGGCGAATGCGGGGCTCACGCCGCGCGCTCGTCTGCTCGGCGCGGCGTCGGCGGGTGTGGAGCCCGACATCATGGGCATCGGACCGGTCGGCTCGACAAGGCGGCTCCTCGACCGGCTCGGCCTGACAATAACCGATTTCGATCTGATCGAGATCAACGAGGCATTCGCGGCACAAGTGATCGCTTCGTTGCGCACACTCGGCGTCGATCCGATGGATGAGATTGTCAATCCCGACGGAGGGGCCATCGCCCTGGGCCATCCTCTCGGCATGTCGGGCGCCCGGCTGGTCAACTCCGCCGCGACCACGCTGCATCGCGGCGGCGCCCGCCGCGCGCTTGTCACCATGTGCGTGGGCGTGGGGCAAGGCCTCTCACTGGCTCTCGAGACGCTCTGACGGGCCTCACCTGAATGGCGTCGTGGGGCTAGGGGCGCGAGCCCCGGAGTGCCTGCGTAAGCGCCCGCCCATGCGCAGTAGCGCGGCCGATGTGCCGGCAACGCCCGGTCGAGAACTCTCCGACAGGCCGCACGCAAAGCGCTCTTGACAACCTAAAGACCATAAAGTTATCCTTTAGATATATGGAGAATTGGGCATGAGGATTCTACCTGCTGGAGGTGGCAGGTTGAGTTGAAAAACTGGAGGTGTGTGGGCGCTCGGAGCGCGCAGGAGCCGGAGAAAATCCAATATCCTCGAACAAGAACCACGATCAATTCCGATAATTAATGAGAATTGATGCGACCTTTCGCATCGTCAGTTCTGTATAAACTAAAACAATGCATGGAGGGATGCTGTGATTAATAGTGGTATGAGGGCGTTTGGTGCGTCACGTGGCCTCGGATTTCTGAGAACTGCGAGCTCTTTGGCAGTCTTTTCCGCTTGCGCATGTTTCTCGACATCGGCTCTGGCGCAAGAAGAGGCACAAGTGCCGCCGGCGGAGAGCGTCGCCGACGCGCAGTCACAGTCAGAGACTGGCGGGGCCATCCTCGTAACCGGCTCGCGCATCTCGAACCCCGGCTTCGTCTCGCCGACCCCGATTACCGCGATCTCGTCCGAGCAGCTGGAGATGACAGGCGCGCAAACGGTGCAGCACATCCAGCAGGAGATCCCGGTCCTGATTCCCAATCAGTCGACCCAGATGGTTTCCTCGCCTCCGGGTGGCTCGACAATGAACCTGCGCGGGCTCGGCGGGAGCCGGACCTTGCTTCTCGTCGATGGCCGCCGCGTGGCGCCCACGAGCCCCGAGGGCACGGTGGACGTCAACATCATTCCCGTTTCGCTGCTGGAGCGTATCGAGGTCGTGACCGGCGGCGCCTCAGCGGCCTACGGGTCGGACGCCGTCTCGGGCGTGGTCAACCTGTTCCTCAACACGGATTACGAGGGGGTGAAGGGCTCCTACACCTTCGGGGTGACCCAATACGGCGATTTCCAGGAGCATTCGGCATCGCTGACGGCGGGGACCAGCTTCGCCGACGGGCGCGGGCACATCGTCGCAGCCGGCGGCATCTTCTCCAACGAAGGCCTGCTCAACCAGGGCGATCGCCCGTGGGGTCGCCATGCCTGGGGTCAGATCGCCAATCCGTTCTACGTCGAAGGGTCCAACAACGGCCAGCCGCGCATCCTGATCACGCCCAACGTGCGGCATTCGCGCCTTACAAATGGCGGATTGATCACCGCCGGCCCGCTCAAGGGCATTGCGTTCGGCCCGGGCGGGACGCTGAAGAATTTCGAGTATGGGGATTACGTCGGCAGCCAGTTCATGGTCGGCGGAGACGGTGCCGAATATTCGTCCGAGAGCAACCTCGCGCCCGTGCTGTCGCGCCAATATGGCTTCGCGCACGCGACGTTCGATCTGACGGACAATGTCGAGCTGTGGGCGGAGGGTTTGTACGCCCGTGCGCGGCAATTCTACGATGTCACGACGAACATCGACTACGGCACGCTCGTGATGAAGCGGGACAATCCCTACCTGCCGGCGGCGCTTGGAGTCCTGATGGACGCCAACAACCTCACCTCGGTGAACATCGGCCGCTCGCACGAGGAGCAGGGCTGGAACGAGGCCCTGTCCATCTACCGCGTCCGCCGTGTCGCCGGCGGTATCAAGGGCACGATCGGCAACAGCTGGAACTGGGAAGCCTATTACCAGTATAGCCGGAACACTTACGATTACAGCATCTTCAACAACCGTAACAACACGCTGTTCGCGCTCTCGATCGACGCGGTCGCGGATCCGGTAACCGGCGATCCGATCTGCCGATCGACGCTGACCAATCCGGGCAACGGTTGCGTGCCCTCGAACCTGTTCGGCCCCAACGCGATGTCCCCAGCGGCGGTAGACTATACCACAGGGACCACGCGGCTTATCCAGACCCAGACCCAGCATGACGTCGCCTTCAACGTCGGTGGCACGCTGTTCGAAAACTGGGCAGGCGATGTCGCGGTGGCTCTGGGCGCCGAGTACCGCAAGGATTCGCTGGTCGGCACGACGGACGAAACCTCGCTGCTCAAGCAATGGCGCGTGCTCAACCCGCAGCCCACAGAAGGCTCGCTGAACGTGAAGGAAGGCTACGTCGAAGTGGTCTTCCCGCTCCTGTCCGAATCTCCCCTCGCGGAGCTTCTGGAACTCAATCTCGCGGGCCGCATCACCGATTATAACCTGAGCGGCCGGGTGGAGACGTGGAAGGCCGGCCTCAATTATCAGGTGACCCCGGACATTCGCCTTCGCGCCACGCGTTCGCGCGACATCCGCGCGCCCAACCTGAACGAGCTGTTCCAGTCACGCGGCGCCAACGTCGGCTCGTTCCGCGATCCGCGCGACAACACGAATATCTCGATCTTCTGGTCGTCCGGCGGCAACACGGCGCTTCAGCCGGAAACCGCCGACACCTTTACCGGGGGCGTGGTTCTTTCACCCCGGTTCATCCCGGGCCTGCAGCTGTCGGTCGATTACTACAAGATCAAGATCAACGATGTGATCACCACCCTGAGCGGGCAAGGCGTGCTGGACGGCTGCTATCTGCGCGGCCAGACCGATCTGTGCGAGTATATTCACTTCAAGCCCAACTCGACGGTGATCGATTCCGTCGATGCCTTGCGGTTCAACGCCAACAGGCTCGAAACGTCCGGCCTGGACATCGAGCTCGGCTACCGCCTCGGGCTCGACCAACTGTTCTCCGGCGCGAATGGCAACCTGTCGTTCAGGGCGCTGGTGAACTACATCCCGCACCTGATCACGACGGCCAGCGGCGTTCCGACGGACAGCGCGGGCGAGAATATTCCGCATTGGCGCGGAAACCTCATCACGACCTACAGCAACGGCCCCTTGAGGGCGAACGTCACGATCCGCTGGATCGATAATTCGGTGCGCGACAACCTCTATGTCGAAGGCATCGACATCAACGACAACACCGTCCCGGGCCGCACTTACGTCGATATCAGCGCCGAGCGGGAAATCGGCGATCACTTCTCGGTTTTCGGGCGCATCGCCAACCTGTTCAACGCCTATCCGCCGATCACGCCGAATGGCGTGACGGCGCCGCAGACGGCTACGAACGCACTGTTCGACACGATTGGCCGGCGGTTCCAGATCGGCGCGCGCTTCGAATTCTAAGATCGCAACCCGAGTGAAGAAAGGGCCGCCACGCACCAAGCGTGGCGGCCCTTTTCGTGTCCGGAGGCGACCGGGTTGGCCGCGCCGGAAGAATACGGACGGCCTGGGGGGTGGCCGTCCGCATTCCGAGCGCCTTACTGCGCTCCGATCGTATTTACGGCCGAGTTGCCGACGGCAGTGGCGGTGACCTGATTGCCAGTCACCGATAGCGCGCTGCCGGTGGTCGATCCGAAGCCCGTGCCGACGCCATAGGTTACAGAGGTGATCGAGGCCGTCACCGGCCCGCTGTTCGCCTGGTAGTTGGCGACTGCCGCGGTGGGCTGGCCGGTGTTGAGCGACGCCAGCGTCAGGCGGTTGTTCGCGGTGTTGCCGTACGCCGCCGCCGAGACGCTGTTGCCAGCCACGCGGACGGAGCCGTTGGTGACGAGCGGGAACCCGCCATCGCCGTTCAGCACCACGCCATTCATCACATCGCCCGCGCTGGCCGAGACCGCGCCGGTGTTGACCTGCGCGTTCAGCACCGCAGCCTGGGCGACGGCGACGCCGT
>CAYNXB010000031.1:0-28867 GCA_964401045.1 uncultured Sphingomonadaceae bacterium
TGCGTTGCGATTGCGGGCCGCAGCTCGATACGGCGCTGGCCGAGATCGCCGCCGAAGCCGCGCGTGGCGGCTGGGGCGTGCTGCTCTACCTGCGACAGGAGGGTCGCGGAATCGGCCTGGTCAACAAGCTGCGCGCCTATCGCCTGCAAGATCAGGGGTTCGACACGCTCGAAGCCAACCGCCGGCTCGGCTTTCCCGCCGAAGCGCGCGACTTCGCCATCGCCGCGCGGATGCTGCAAGCACTCGGCGTGTCGGCGGTGCGGCTGCTGACCAACAACCCCGACAAAGTCGCTGCGCTCGAAGCGGCGGGCGTGACGGTGGCTGAACGCGTGCCGCACCACCTCCCCGCCAACCCGCACAACGCCCACTACCTCGCAACCAAGCGCGACAAGGCCGGGCATCTGTTGTGAAGGGTTAGCGGCTCAGCGCCGCTCGAAGCTCTTGAGGCCGCGGCCGAGGGTGTTGTCGCCGACTTGCAGCGCGTCGCCCGACCAGTCGGCCACAAACACGGTGTTGCGATCGACGCCGGGCGCGAGGCGCGCATCGTTACCCGCGACCACCAGCCCATCGGCGCTGTGCTCATGGTTCTCCGGCGCGACGGTGATGAACGCGGAGTAGTTCTCCTTGTTCTGGCCCTGCACGAACCAGTTGTTCGAGATCTGCCCCGTCGAACCGTCCGACAGGTCGATCATGTAGTTGGTCTCCCGGCCTTTCGAATCGTCGAAGCTGGAGGCGGCGATGTCCACCCGTGTCGAGCGCGTCTTGACGTAGTGGCCGCCGCGGCCTTCCTCGAACCGGCTGCGGGTGACCCGCAAATGGCCGTAGTTGCCGATGTAGATCGAATGCGCGCAGCCGCCCGCGCCTTCGCAGGTCCCGAGGCGCGTGAAGGTCGACTTGTCGATGACGATGCGCGCATTCTCATCATTGCCCGCGAGGATGCCCTCCTCGCTATCCTTGAACCAGCTTTGCGTGACGGTGAGGTTGCCCTGTTCGAGACGGATACCGGCGCCGTTGAAGTCCGGCACGCGCATGTTCTGGAACACCAGACCGGAGACGCTCGCACCGCGTCCGCGCAGCACCAACGCGGCCTTGCCCTCGCACGTGCCACCGTCGAACACGGACTGGCCGGGGACGCTCGCGAGATAAGTGATCTCGCCGCCGCCCTGTACCGCGCAATCCCGGTGACGCCCGGCCGAAACCGCGATCGTGCCGGTTCCGTTGCCGATCGCATCGACCGCGTCCTGCAGCCGGCCGAAAGTCTTGCCGGTCTCGACCACCGTGTACGGCGCGGACGATTGCGCGAGCGCCGTGCCGAAGGGGAGCGCGGCAGCAGCGAGAGCCGCCAGCGACAGCGAAATGGCCGTAGTCCTGTCCATGTTGCCGGGCTACGCGGGCAAGGTTAACAAGCTGCTAAGTCTTGTTGACGGGTGTTGTGGCAACGCGCCGCTGCCGATAGGAACCGGCCCGCGCAGGCCTGTCCTGCCCTTCATTTTTCAGGGAGATATGACATGAAGAAGTTTGCCATCTTTGCCGCCGCATCGGGTGCAGCGCTGACGCTCGCCGCCTGCGGCAGCTCCGACAACGCCGCGTCCGACGCTCAGGCTGACACGGTCGAGATGCCGGCCGACGAGGCACTTGCCGACCCGGCCATCGCATCGCCCGCCGCCGAAGCAACCGAGGACGCGGCCACCGACGCCTCGCAGGATGCGAAGGATGCCGCTTCGAGCGCCGAAGCCGCCGCCGCCGATGCGCAAGCCGCTGCCGACGCCGCCTCGCCCGCACCGGCCAATTGATCGCGCGGCGCGCAGGCGCCGGATGGAAAAGAGCGGGTGCGGCCGTTGCCGTGCCCGCTTTTTCTTTGCCGGGCTTGGGCTATGATCGCGCGATGAGGCGAACGATTGTTCTGGCGGGTGCCCTTTTGCTGCTTGCCGCATGCGGGCAGCGCGATACCGACCCCGGCCCCGGCGGTGTGACCGTGGGCGAAGCGCGGGCGCTCGATGAAGCGGCCGAGATGATCGAAGCGCGCCGTCTGCCCGGGAATGCGCTGGCGAGCGGAATGCCCGCGCCGAGCCCTTCGCCTTCGCCCAGTCCGACAACGGCGGAATAGCATGAGCCAGTGGGACGCGTGGATCGGGCGCGAGGAGCGCGTTGGCGATCTTGTGACAGCGGCACACGCGCGGCGCTGGTGCGCAACCTTCGATCGTGAGCCCCCTGGTGGCGACACGCTGCCGCAAGGCATCCACTGGTGCCTGTGCACGCCCGAGACGCCCGGTGCGAAGCTGGGGCCGGACGGCCACCCGTTGCGCGAGGCGGCCTCGCTGCTCCCGCCCGTTCCGTTACCGCGAAGGATGTGGGCAGGCAGCGCGATCTCCTTCCTGCAGCCGATCCGTGTCGGCCAGGCGGTCGAACGGACGACCCGCATTGCGGCCATCGAGGAGAAATCGGGCCGCAGCGGGTCGCTGGCGTTCGTCACGCTAGAGCATAGCTTCACTGCGGACCGCGAAGTCGCGCTGCGCGAGACGCAGACGCTGGTGTTCCGGGAGGAGCCGCCGGCCGATGCGCCGCCGGCCCCGCCGCAGCCTTCCGGCGTGCCGTTCGATCCGGCCGGCTGGGATCGAATCGAACGGGTGACGGCCGGCGCGCCGCTGCTGTTCCGTTATTCGGCGCTGACCTTCAACACCCACCGCATTCACTACGACGCCGACTATGTGCGCGATGTCGAAGGCTATCGCGGTCTTGTCGTCCACGGGCCGCTGATGGCCTCGCTGTTGCTGCAGCTCGCCGCACGCGGCATCGGCGAGAATGCGCTCACGCGCTTCGCATTCCGCGCGCTCGGGCCGGCGATTGCGGGTGAGGAGCTGGTGTTCGCGCTCGCGCGCCGCGACCGGCTCGAACTCGGCGTGTTCGCGGCCGATGGCCGCGAGGTGATGCGCGCCGAAGCCGAATGATCGCGCACGAGGCGTTTCGTCCCTAGATAGGGGCATGGCCGTTGCCCTGCCCCCCGAGATCGCAGACTGGTTCGCCGGGCGCGGCTGGCGCGTGCGCAAGCACCAGCTCGAAATGCTCGAGGCTAGCGATGCGGGCCGCCACGCGCTGCTCATCGCCGACACGGGTGCGGGCAAGACTCTCGCCGGGTTCATTCCCACGCTCGCGGCATTCACCCCCTCGCGGCTCGGCGGCGCGGCCCCGCCGGAGGGGCTGCACACGCTTTACGTTTCGCCATTGAAGGCGCTCGCACACGATGTGCAGCGCAATCTCGTCGCGCCGGTCGAGGAGATGGGCCTGCCACTGCGGGTCGAGGCGCGCAGCGGCGACACGCCGGCGGATCGCAAGAAGCGCCAGCGCACTCGCCCGCCGCACGTGTTGCTGACGACGCCCGAATCGCTCTCGCTGCTGCTCAGTTATCCCGACAGCTTCGAGCTGTTTCGCGGCCTCAAGCGGGTGGTGATCGATGAAATCCACGCTTTCGCCACCGGCAAACGGGGGGACCTGCTGGCGCTCGCGCTGTCCCGGCTACAGGCGATCGCGCCGGACATGCAGCGCGCCGCGTTGTCCGCGACAGTGGCCGAGCCGGACTCGTTTCGCGGCTGGCTCGCGCCGTGGGGCGAGATCGATACGGTCGAGCTGGTCGAGGGCGAGCCGGGCGCCGAGCCGGAAGTTGAAATCCTGCTGCCTGAGGAAGCCAGCGTGCCGTGGGGCGGGCACGCCGCGACCTGGGCGATCCCGCAGCTCTACGACCTGATCAGGCGCAACCGGACCACGCTGGTGTTCACCAACACGCGGTTCCTCGCGGAGCTGATCTTCGAGCAACTGTGGGACGCGAACGACGACCACTTGCCGATCGGCATCCACCACGGCTCGCTGTCGAAGGAAGCGCGGCGCAAGGTCGAAGCGGCGATGGCGCGCGGCGAGCTGCGCGCGCTTGTTGCCACTGCCAGCCTCGATCTGGGCGTCGATTGGGGCGACGTCGACCTCGTGGTGCAAATGGGTGCGCCCAAGGGCTCTTCCCGCCTGCTCCAGCGCATCGGCCGCGCCAACCACCGTCTCGACCAGGCGAGCCGCGCGATCCTCGTCCCCGGCAACCGCTTCGAGTTCCTCGAGGCGACCGCTGCCAAGGATGCGGTCGAGGAGGGCCAGCGCGACGGTGAGGATTTCCGCCCGGGCGGGCTCGACGTGCTTGCGCAGCATGTGATGGCGTGCGCCTGCGCCGCACCGTTCGACGAGGCGACGTTGCTCGCAGAGGTGCGCGGTTCACTGGTCTATGCCTGGCTCGATCGGGCGACCTGGAGCCGCGTGCTGACGTTCGTCGCAACCGGTGGCTATGCGCTCGAAGCCTACGACAAGTTCAGGCGCATCGTCCGTCATTCCGATGGAACGTGGCGCCTGACGCACCCAGAGCACGCCCAGCGCCACCGGATGAACGCCGGAATCATCGTCGATGCCGAGATGATCGAGATTCGCTTCGGCGGCTACGGCGGACGTGGGGGGCGCTCGCTGGGCAAAGTCGAGGAGCAGTTCGCGGCGTCGCTCCAGCCGGGCGACACATTTCGCTTCGCCGGTCTCGACCTGGAGGTGGAGAGCATGCGCGATCTCGAACTGATCGTGCGTGCGGCCAAGCGCTCGGGCACGATCCCGTCATACCTCGGCGCGCGCCTGCCGTTGACCACTCACCTGGCCGATCGTGTGCGCGCGATGCTGGTCGATCGGGCCGGCTGGAGCCGCTTTCCCGATGATGTGCGCGAATGGCTCGAGGTGCAGGACTGGCGCAGCGCGATGCCTTCGCCTGACAACCTGCTGGTCGAAAGCTTTCCCCACGGCGGCAGGGAGTATTCGGCGTTTTATACCTTCACGGGATGGAACGCGAACCAGTCGCTCGGCATGTTGCTGACCAAGCGGATGGAGGATCGCGGGCTGCAACCGTTGGGCTTCGTCGCCAACGATTACACGCTGGCGGTGTGGGGCCTGAAGCCGATCGAGGACCCGGCGCCGCTGCTTTCGCCCGACATCCTGGCGCACGAGTTCTCAGACTGGGTCCAGGATTCGCACCTGTTGCGGCGCGCGTTCCGCGAGGTGGCGGTAATCTCGGGGCTGGTCGAACGCCAGCATCCGGGGAAGCGCAAGAGTGGCCGGCAGGTGACCTTTTCGACCGACCTGATCTACGATGTGCTGCGCAAGTACGAGCCCGACCATGTGCTGATCGAGGCCGCCTGGGCGGACGCGCGAACGCGGATGACCGACATCGGCCGCCTCGGCGACCTGCTCGATACTGCTGCCGAGCGCATCCAGCACGTCCGGCTCGACCGGGTCAGCCCGCTCGCGGTTCCGGTGTTGGTGATGATCGGGCGTGAGCGGTTGCCGCAAGGCTCGGCCGACGATGCCCTGCTGCTCGAGGCCGAGACGCTCGCCGGCGCGGCGATGCGGGTCGAAGAGGCTGCCGGCAACGAGGGCGAATAGCCCCGCCGCAAAGAAAAAGGGCGGGATCGCTCCCGCCCTTCTTCATCTCGCATGGGGGGATTTGCCGCGCTAGCCGCCCGGATTGACCCCGCTCGTGTCCTTGTCGAACACGCGATACTTCTCATTGCCGACGAAGCCGAACTTGGTCACGCCGCTGATCTTGATGATGTTGAGCACCTGCGCCGAGAGGTCGTAGCTCGCCTGCGGTTCCGGCTCATACTGCAGCTCCGGTTCGGGATTGATGGCCTTGGTCGCATTGAGATTGCGTACAAGCTCACCCGAATCGATCGCAGTGCCGTTCCACAGGATCTCGTTGGCCGGGGTCAGCACGATCTTGTTCTTGATCGGATCGATCATGTTTGGCGGCGGCGGATTGGTATCCGGCACCGGCAGATCGATGTTGACCGAGTTGGTAACCGGCGGGAGCGTGAAGATGAGCATGATGAGGAGCACGAGCATGACGTCGATCAACGGCGTCGTGTTCATCTCCATCATCGGCGAGCCGTCGTCACTGCCGCCTGACATTGCCATGAGGGGTTACTCCTGAACTAGATCCGGGGCCGGCTCAGCTGAGCGGCCGCGGATTGGAAATGAAACCGACGGTCGGGTAGCCGGCCGCCTGCACGTTGTAGATCGCGCCGGCCACACAGCGCCACGGTGCATTGACGTCGCCCCGGATGACCACCTGCGGAATGCGTTCGGGGTCCGCCATCAGCGCCTCGGGTCCACCAGCACGCTTCACGATCGCGTCGAGGCGGTCGAACGCCTGGTTGTAGAGTTCCTGCGAATCGACCGGGGTGATGTTGTTGAAATAAACCCGGCACTGGCCGTTACGCGAAGCCCCTTCGTAGCCGCTCTGGCCCGCGCTGCGTCCCGCATCGTCGGTCGCCGAGACCGTTAGCAGCAGGTTCTCGACCTTGTCCTTCGATTCGAGCGACGCAAACACCGGAAGCTTGAGCTTCTCGATCGTCTGCAGCGCGACCGGCACGGTGATCAGGAAGATGATCAGCAGCACCAGCATCACGTCCACCAGCGGCGTGGTGTTGATGTCCGACATCGGCCGCTCTGCTGCGCCGCCTACCGACATTGCCATCGCTTTTGTCCTATCTCGTTCGGGGTTGAAGGGCGGGCGGCCCGGAGGGCGCCCGCCCCTTCACGCCTTGTCGGCTCAGGCCTTGGGAGCCGTCGTCGTGGCCGGGCGCGCCGCAGCGGCCTTGCCGGCCTGCTGGGTCGAAGCCTGGGTCAGCACGGCAGGCCGCACTGCGCCACGCGAAGTGATGTTCGCCAACACGTCGGTCGAGAAGCCGGTGAGCAGTTCGGCAATCCGCTTGTTGCGCGCCTGCAGCCAGTTGTAGGCGAGCACCGCCGGCACCGCGACGAGCAGACCGATCGCAGTCATGATCAGCGCTTCACCGACCGGGCCGGCGACCTTGTCGATCGAACCCGAACCCGAGATCGCGATACCGATCATCGCGCGGTAGATGCCGATAACCGTGCCGAGCAGGCCGACGAACGGCGCGGTCGCGCCGACGGTGGCGAGGAACGACAGGCCGCCAGCGAGGCGGGCGTTGATCGAGTTTTCCGAGCGGGCGAGCGAACCATGCATCCACTCGTGCGCCTCGAGGCTGTCGGTCATCTTGCCATGCTGATCTTCGGCCAGAAGGCCGTCTTCGACAACTTGGCGCCAGGCGCTGTTCTTATCGAGCTTGTTGGCGCCTTCACGCAGGGTGGGGGCGCGCCAGAAACCGGCCTGGATGCCCTTGTACTGACGGAAAATGCGGTTCTGCTCCATCAGCTTGGTGATCAGGATGTAGAACGAGCCGACCGACATGATGGCGAGCACGGCGAAAATCGACCAGGCGATCAGGCCGCCCTGCTTCATGGCGGCTTCGAAACCGAATTCGGTCTGGGGCGCCGCTTCCCCGGCTGCGGCAAGGAGTTCGATAAGCATGCGAGTGGTCCTCTTGAGAAGTTAAAACCAAAAACAGCCGCCCGCACTGCGCGGGCGGCTTTAGAAGCCTAGTTGAGCTGATACACGATGGTGGTCGACCAACTGGCCGAAACCGGGTTGCCGCCGTCGTTGAGCGCAGGATCGAACCGTGCGTAACGCTGCATGCCCTGGCACGCAGCCTCGTCGAGCACGCTCGACCCGCTCGAGCTCGACACGCTGCATGCATCGACGCGGCCTTCGGCATTGACCGTCACACGGACGCCGACGCGGCCTTCCGTCCCTTCGCGCAGAGCGCGAGCGGGGTAGTTGGACTGAATGCGCCCGGCCCAGCTCGACTGCCCCTTCGGACGCACACCGCGAGCCTGCGAAGGCGCGGGCGGCGGCGGCGGAGCCACCGGACGGGCGATCGGAATCACCGGCGCCGGAGGAGGCGGCGTCGTCACCACCTGCACAGGCGGGGGAGCGACGCTGATATTGATCGGGGGCGGAGGCGCCACGATCGGCGGGGGAGGCGTATCCGGCTCCGGTGGAGGCGGCTCCTCCGGAGGCTTCTCCTCAGGCTCTTCGATATCGACCGTCGTCACCCGCTCGATAGCCTTTTTCACGGCCGAATAGGCCAGGCCGGTGACGAGCGCGTAACCGACGGCGACGTGAATGAGCGCAACGATAACAATAGCGACAACACGATTGCCGCTCATTTTTTGGTCAGCGTAAGCCATCCAGCCGCATCACTCCATAACAATCGCCGGGCGATACCCGGCCCTGAGCCAGAATCAGGATCGTATCCTGACAGGCTACAGCGAGACTTGTCCACCCTGCCGGTGTTACCGGAATGCCCGTCCCCGATCCGAAGGATCAGCGCGGGCCGAGGCCATGTTTATATTATGTAGCCCCAGTCGGTGGGCGTCTTAGCGACGATGATCGGGTTCGGCAAACGCTTTATCCGTTAACGCGGGATTCAGCGCTGGTTGCCTTGAACAGCCGTCCTATAGAGGCACAATTACGCCCGCAAACGGTTGAGAGAACGAGCTATGCGACAGGCATTTTCCAGCCTTCTTCGGGCCCCGCTCGCGCTGGCGCTGGCCGGTTGCTCGAGCGGGCTGCTCGGCGCTTCGTCCACCCCTCCGCCAGCTGCGCCCCCTTTGACATATGCCGATGTCGCCAGCCTCGCCGACGCCGCAGAGATGATAGCGCGGGTCAAAATTAGCGACCAGACTCAGGTCGAGGCAGAACGAGCGCCCGGGCTCGAGCCCGGAAACGCACGGCTCTATATAGAGGCGGACACCGAGGCCCTGCTGTACGGTAGAGGTGCGCTCGCGGGATCCGTGGCCTATCTCGCCGATGTGCCGCTCGGTCCCAAGGGCAAGCCGCCCAAGCTCAAGAAGCAGCGCATGCTGGTGTTCGCGCGCCCGGTTGCCGGCAATACTGCCCGGCTGCAACTCGTCGGCCCGAATACGCAATTGCCGGCGAGCCCTGAGCTCGAAGCGCAAGTGCGAACAATCGCCACCCAGCTCGCCGCAGCCGATTCTCCGCCACGCGTGATGGGAATCCACGATGCGTTGTGGGTGCCGGGCAATCTCTCCGGCGAATCCGAAACGCAACTGTTCCTCGATACCAAGTCCGGTTCACCGGTGACGCTGTCGATCGTGCGCCGGCCCGGCCAGGACCCGCAGTGGGGCGTGTCATGGAGCGAAGTGGTCGACCAGTCGGCCCGTCCACCGGAGAAGGACACGCTCGAATGGTACCGCCTGGCGTGCTTCCTGCCCGCGACGCTTCCGCCCCGCGCGGTGCTTTCGCGCGATCCGCAGGTGCGCACCGAGGCAGGGCGCGACTACGCGCTGGTCGTACGCGATCTCGGCCCCTGCGAGCGCACGTTGCCCGCCCCGATCCTCCCCTGAGGCCTTGCGGTAACCTGGTCCGGCCCGTAACGCGCCGCAACCGACGGTAAGGGGGTCACGACGAAATGGCCGAGGAACTGAAGATCGCGCTTGCGGGCCTGGGCACGGTCGGCGCCGGCGTGATTCGGCTGCTCGATGCCAACGGATCGCTGATCGCCGGGCGCGCCGGCGCCCGGATCGCGATTTCCGCGGTCAGCGCGCGCGACCGCGCCAAGGATCGCGGCGTCGACCTCTCCCCGTTCGCCTGGGAGGACGATATGACTGCGCTCGCCGCGCGTTCCGACGTGGACGTCGTGGTGGAGCTGGTGGGCGGCGCCGACGGTCCCGCGCTGACCGCCGCCCGCAATGCGATCGCCGCGGGCAAGGCGCTGGTCACAGCCAACAAGGCGATGATCGCCCACCACGGGATGGAGCTTGCCGAAGCGGCCGAACGCGCCGGCGTGGCGCTCAAGTTCGAAGCAGCGGTCGGTGGCGGCATCCCGGTGATCAAGGGCCTGCGCGAAGGCACTGCGGCCAACGCGCTCGAACGGGTCTACGGGATACTCAACGGCACCTGCAATTTCATCCTCTCGACGATGGAAGACACCGGGCGCGACTTCGCCGACGTTCTCGCCGAGGCGCAACGGCTCGGAT
This sequence comes from uncultured Sphingomonadaceae bacterium, assembly GCA_964401045.1. GTDB lineage: Bacteria > Pseudomonadota > Alphaproteobacteria > Sphingomonadales > Sphingomonadaceae > CAYNXB01. The sequence goes on from CAYNXB010000031.1 coordinate 9,937, forward strand.
ATGCCGAGGCGGACCCGACATTCGACGTCGAAGGGGTCGATACAGCGCACAAGCTGGCGATCCTCGCCGCTATCGCGTTCGGCAGCCGGATCGATTTCCCGGCCATCTCGGTCGAGGGCATTGCCCGCATTCGCGCAGCCGACATCGAGCAGGCGGCGACGCTTGGCTACGTGATCCGCCTGCTAGGCTTCGCCGAAACGGAGCGCGATGCAGCGGGTGAGATCCGCCTGTTCCAGCGGGTGCAACCGTACTTGGTGCCGCGCGACCATCCCCTTGCGAGCGTCGATGGCGCGACCAACGCAGTCGTTGCCGAAGGCAATTTCGCCGGCCGGCTGCTGTTCCAGGGCGCCGGTGCGGGCGACGGCCCGACCGCGAGCGCGGTGGTCGCCGACCTGATCGATATCGCGCGCGGGGATACCGGGGCGCCGTTCTCGCTCCCCGCTGCTGCGCTTGCGACCTTGCCCCGCGCCGAAACCGGCCATCGCCGCAGCCGCGCCTATTTGCGCTTCAGCGTCGCCGACCGGCCTGGCGTGCTGGCCGAGATCACCGCCGCGATGCGCGACGCGGGGGTCTCGATCGAGAGCCTGATCCAGAAAGGGCGCCCAGAGGAATGCGGCGAAGTGCTGGTCGCGATCGTCACCCACGAGGGGCCGGAGCGCTGCGTGAGCGAAGCAGTGTCGCTGCTCGAGCAATCCCCAAGCCTGACCGAGCCGCCGCTCGTGATGCATCTGCTGGGCTGACGGGCGTTGGGAGAAACGATCACCGCGATCCTGCTCGGCATTGTCGAGGGGCTGACCGAGTTCATCCCGGTTTCCTCCACGGGGCACCTGATCCTCGCCACGGAGCTGTTCGGCTACGACGCCGGTCAATGGGCGATGTTCAACGTCGTGATCCAGCTCGGCGCGATCCTCGCGGTCGTGGTGCAATACTGGCGCACTTTCTGGGATGCCGGGATCGGCGTGCTCAAGCTCGAGCGCCAGGGCCTGCTGTTCCTGCGCAACCTGCTGGTGGCGTTCCTGCCCTCGGCGGTGCTGGGACTGCTGCTGAAGGACTACATCGACGTGATGCTCGGCAGCCCGACGATCGTGTGCTGGGCGTTGATCGCCGGCGGCATAGCGATCCTCGGCATCGAGAAGGCTGCCCGACCTGCCACTGGCCCGACCGGTGAGCGAGGCGTGGCCGAGATGCCGCTGAGGCAGGCGATCGGGGTCGGATTTGCCCAATGCCTCGCGATGATCCCCGGGGTGAGCCGGTCTGGTGCGACGATCATGGGCGCGCTGGCGATGGGCGTCGGCCGCAAGACCGCCGCCGAGTTCTCGTTCTTCCTCGCCGTGCCCACGATGCTCGGCGCATCGGCCCTCGAACTGATCGATTCGAGCACCGAAGTGCATCCTGCATCGACCGTCGGGTGGGACGAGATCGCGATTGGCTTCGTGGTCTCGTTCGTGGTCGCGCTGTTCGTGATCCGCGTGTTCGTCCGTTACGTCAGCCGCCACGGGTTCGCACCGTTTGCATGGTATCGCATTGTGGCCGGGGTGGCCGCCTTGCTGTGGTTGAGCACTCGCTAACGTCGATTCGCCGCATTCGCGGAACCAACGCGCGACCAGACGATTGGAAGCGACTGGAGTTGTCGCCAGGGCGCTCCGATAGGGACGTGTCTGGGAGCGCCATCGCTTCCGGAACCAAATCAGCATTAGGGGAATGATCCATGAAAAAGGTTTTCAAGAGCGCGATTCTCGCTTCGGTCGCAGCAGCCGGTCTCAGCCTCGCCGCGTGCGATGGCCCGCAGGAGAACGCTGCCGAAGACGCCGGTGAGCAGAACGCCGAAGCGGTGACCGATCAGGCCGAAGCCGCGGCCGACGCCGGCCAGATCACCGACACGCAGGCCCAAGCCGCGACGGACAAGGCCGAAGCCAGCGCCGACGCCGCCGAGAAGCAGGGTGAAGCCGCGGACAACGCCGCGGGCCAGTAAGCCCGGTTCATGCCCATTTCGAAGGCCGGCCTCGGGAGCGATCCCGGGCCGGTTTTCTTTTGGACCCGCTAGACCGGCGCCGCATCCGACCCGCGGCCACCGCGCAGGTGGTATTCCTGGCTGCCGCGGTGGAGCACGTCATCGACGTCGATCACCGCTGCGTTGGCATAAGTGAACCCGGCATCGAGGTTGCGGTAGAGGCGGTCGAAATCGCGCTCGACGGTCTGGTGATAGAGATCCTGAAAGCTCTCGATCACGAAGTAGGTCGGCTGCAGGTCGCTGATCACGTAATCGGTGCGCATCGCCCGGTCGACGTTGAGCATGATCCGATTGGGCGACCTCGCCTCCAGCGCAAACACGGCCTCTCGCGGGCCGGAGAGGATGCCGGCGCCGTAGATGCGCAGCTCGCCCGCCTCCAGCATCAGCCCGAACTCGACTGTGTACCAGTAGAGCGCACCAAGCGCCTTTAGGCGGTTGTAGCGCATCGCCTTCCATCCGGCCCGGCCGTATTCCTGCATATAGTCCGCGAACACCGGATCGGTCAGCAGCGGCACGTGGCCGAACACGTCGTGGAAGACGTCCGGCTCTTGGATATAGTCGAACGTCTCGCGGGTGCGAATGAAGTTGCCGGCGGGAAAGCGGCGATTGGCGAGGTGCCAGAAGAACACGTGATCGGGGATCAACATCGGCACCGGCACCACGCTCCATCCCGTGAGCGCGCCAAGCTCTGCCGACAGTCGCTCGAACTCAGGCACGCCTCCGCGATTCAGGTGGAGCTTCTGCAGGCCGGCCATGAACGCGCCGCATGCACGGCCAGGCAGCACGTCCATCTGCCGTTCGAAGAGGGCGTTCCAGATCGCGTCGTCTTCGGACGAGTAGTCGCGCTGCTTCGGCTCGATCCAATCCTCGCCGACGTGCGCCGGCCGCTGGAGCGGCGCGGTGAATACCTCGGCGGGCAAGCGCGGCAGCCTGTAAAAGTCGGTTGTCGGTTCGACGATCGTGGACATGGTTTCAGTTGCAACCTTATCATGCGGCCAATGGGCTGACAAACCCACGGCGCGCGCGCACATAGGCGGGATGAAAGCGTTGAAACGCAAGCATTACGAAAAGCTGCTCAAGCCGATGCAGCGCGAATTGGTGGCAATGGCGCGCTGGGCGGGCGCGACCGGCGCGCGCATCGTGGTGCTGTTCGAAGGCCGCGACACCGCCGGCAAAGGCGGCGCAATCGGCGCGATCAGCCAGGTGCTCAATCCGCGCCAGTGCCGGGTGGTGGCCCTGTCCAGGCCGAGCGAGCGCGAGGCGGGGCAATGGTATTTCCAGCGCTACGTCGCGCATTTGCCCAGCGCGGGTGAAATCATGTTGTTCGACCGCAGCTGGTACAACCGCGCAGGGGTGGAGCAAGTGATGGGTTTCGCCAACGAAGCCCAGGTCACCGCGTTCCTCGCGCAAGTTCCCGCCTTCGAACAACAGTTGATCGATGACGGCATCCTGCTGTTCAAATACTGGCTGGCGACCGACCAGGAGGAACAGGATCAGCGGCTCAAGGAACGGCTCGACGATCCGCTCAAGCGGTGGAAGCTGTCGCCGATCGACCTCGCCGCACGCGAAAAATACGCCGCCTACACCGAGGCGCGGGAGGCGATGCTGCGCGCCAGCCACGCGCCGCACGCGCCATGGACTCTCGTCGATTTCAATGACCAGAGGCGCGGACGCCTGACGCTTATCCGTAACCTGCTGGACCGGTTGCCGGACACGACCGTGCCGATCGAAGACGTGGTGCTGTCGCCACTAGCCGACGAACCGCAGCGGGAGAGCTACTCGGTGATAGAGCCACTGCCGCCGTTCCCGGCCGGCTAGGCGGCAACCCGCCACAGCGGCAGCGCGTCGATATCGGAAGCGGCGAGATCGAGCGCGAAGGTATCGACCAGCGCCGCCCGCCAACTGGCTTTGTCGCCAAGCTCGCGCGCCTCGCTCGTGCCGCCGCGCGAAACCGTAAGCTGGCGGTCGGTCAAGGCAGCGAAGCCGTTCTCGAGCGCAATGCTGGCGATGTGCAGCGTGGTGAAGCGGGTATCCAGCCGGGTGGCGGTCCAGTGGTTGGCCTGCTCGAGATCGTCGGGGGCGACTTGCGCCAGCTCGAACGTATACTGCGGCTGCCAATCCTCGTGCGACTGTCCGCGACCGTCGGTGGTGGCGCGCGGACCGGCGCGCTCCAGCAGCCATTCGCCGGTCAGGCCGCCGCCGAGCCGCCGCACCCGATGATGCGCTCCGTCGGAGGTGGCCGCCTCGGCCCCATCGCGCAGCGGCAACGGCGGGACGTAGGAGCCGCCGAACCCGGCATCGGCGATCCACTGCGACCCATCGACCTCAGCCAGCAACAGCACATGCGTGCGCGGCGGATGATCATCGAGGCCCATTCCCAGCCGCACGCGGGCAAGCAACGGGCGGTTGGCGATGCCGATCGCCGCGAGCATGTCTGCGAACACGCGGTTCTGTTCGAAGCAATAGCCGCCGCGCCGCCGCGTGACGAGCTTGTCGAAGGCACTGGCGCTGTCGATGCGGATGCCGCGACCGAGCGGAATGTCGAGGTTCTCGAACGGAATTGCCAGCCGGTGAGCGTGTTGGAGAACAGCGAGGCCGGCGGCATCGGCGGATGGCGCTTCGGCCAGCCCGAGCCGCTTCAGGTAGGCTGTGAGGCTCAATGCCCTGCCTGCGGCCCGCGTTCGAGGCCCGAGGCCGCAAGCTGTTCGTCGATCTGGCCCATCAACCGTTCGAGCCCGGCGTCGCTATCGCTTTCGGCCCGAGCGACAAGCACGTCCTGCGTGTTCGAGGCGCGCAGTAGCCACCAGCCCTCAGGCGTCGTCACGCGCACGCCGTCGGTATCGTCCACGTCCGCAGCCGTGCCCGCCAAGCGCGCCTTGACCTCGTCGATCACGGCGAACTTGCGCGTCTCGTCGACCTGGAAGCGCAGCTCGGGCGTGTTGACGATCGCCGGCATCGCCGCGCGCAGTTCCGTTACCGACTTTCCGAGGCGCGCCGCCGCCGCGATCAGCCGCACGCCGGCGTAGAGTGCATCGTCGTAGCCGTAATATTCGTCGGCGAAGAACACGTGCCCGCTCATTTCGCCGGCGAGCGGGGCATGCGTTTCCTTCATTTTGGATTTGATCAGGCTGTGCCCGGTCTTCCACATCAGCGGCTTGCCACCCAGCGCCGCCACGCGGTCGAACAGCACGCGGCTGGCCTTGACGTCAGCGATGATCGTCGCGCCCGGCCGCCGCTGCAGCAGATCCTCGGCGTAGATCATCAGCAGCTGGTCGCCCCAGATCACCCGCCCCGCGCCATCGACCGCGCCGATGCGGTCGCCGTCGCCGTCGAATGCCACTCCGAAGTCGAGGTTCTTGTCCGCGACCAGCGCCTTCAGGTCCGCAAGGTTGGCTTCGACAGTGGGATCGGGATGATGGTTGGGAAAATTGCCGTCGACTTCGGTATAAAGCAGGTGATGTTCGCCGGGCAGGCGCGCGGCGAGGGCTTCGAGCGCGGGGCCGGCGGCGCCGTTGCCGGCGTCCCAGCCAACCCGCAGCCCTTCGAGGGCTACGCGGTCAATCCCCGCCAGCCCCTCGAGCAGCCGCTCGATGTAAGCAGCCATCACGTCGCGGCTTTCGATGCTGCCGGTGCCGTCGCTCCACGCGCCCTCGGCGGCGATCTTGCCAAGCGTCTGAATGTCCTGCCCGAAGAACGGCCGGCCCTGGAACACCATCTTGAAGCCATTGTAATTGGCGGGATTATGGCTGCCGGTTATCTGGATGCCGCCATCCACTTCCTCCGCTGACGCCTCCGCGTAATAGAGCATCGGCGTCGGGCCCATCCCGACCCGCACCACGTCGCACCCGCTCGCATTGAGCCCTTCGATCAACGCGTGCTCGAGCATCGGCGAACTGACCCGCCCGTCGTACCCCACCGCAACCGTCTGGCCCCCGGCCTCGCGCAGCAGCGTGGCGAAGGCGCGGCCGATTGCACGCGCGTCGTCAGGTCCGAGCGTCTCGCCGATCACCCCGCGAATGTCGTATTCACGCAGCACGCTCGGGTGAAATTGGTGACTCATCGTAATCCCTCAGATCAGGCGGCGGGCAGCTCGGCGAGCAGCAGGTCGCGCGCGGCATTTGCTTCGTGCACCAGCTCGACAGTGCCGCCGCGATCCGGATGGACCCGCGCGATCAGACGGCGATGCGCCTCGACGATCTCGCCGTGCGAGGCGCGCTCACTCACATCGAGCAGCTTGCGTGCCCGGAACAGCGTGTGCTGGCGAGTGGTTCCCGACAGTTTGGGCTGCCACGGCCAACGGCCGGTAAACATGCGCCAGACTGCTGAAGCGAGCCCGAGCAGGATGATGATTTTGATCATTGCTCAGGCCGCCTTCGCGCGCGCTGGCTGCGGCAGCTTGAGCGCCTTGACCAGTCCGCGCAATTCCTGGCGCGCGACGATGTGGCTGGTCCCCAGCTCGCCCAGATGGCCCTTGTCGAGCAAAGTCAGCCCGGACGGGAACAGCTCGCGGTAGATCACCCGTTCGGACAGACCGTGCGAGACGCGGAACCCGACTCGCTGCGACAGCTCGGCGAGCGCGCGGTCGAGGCGCTGCTGGTTGCGCGCTTCGGTGTGGCCGGTGCGGTTGCGCACCACGACCCAGTCCATCGCCGCGTGGCGGCCGCCCGCGGCGCGGCGCTTGCGCGCCTCCCAGATCAGCTCGGCATAGAACGACAGCTTGCGAACCTTGAACGTCTCGGCCTCGACCTGCCCGATCAGGTCGAAATCGACGAAACTGTCGTTCATCGGCGTGACCAGGGTATCGGCACTGGTCGCCGCATGGCGTGCGAGCGGATCATCACGGCCCGGCGTGTCGAAAATCAGGAAGTCGCACGCGCCGGCAAGGTCGCCTGTGCCAGTCGCGAGCGCGGCGACCGCGGCTTCGAGTTCCTGCGGCGAACCGCCCTCGAACACATCGAACCGCGCGCCGGGCAGCGAAATCCCGCGCCGCTGTTCGGTCTCCGCGCGGTTTTCGAAATAGCGATACAGGGTGCGCTGGCGCGGATCGAGGTCGATCGCGGCCACTTTCGCCCCTTGGTAGGCGAGCGCGATCGCCACGTGCACCGCGGTCGTCGACTTGCCGGTGCCGCCCTTCTCGTTGGCGAAAACGATGCGATAAGGGACGGGCATCTTAAGGCGGGCTTTCTCTCTCGCGGCTTGAACGTTAGGACGCGAGCCGTCTCTATCGGAGGGCTGCCCAAGTGCAAACCGTCAACCGTGCCGCGCAGCTGCGGGAAGCTGTGGACGAACTGCGCGCGGACGGCGGCACGCTGGCGCTGGTGCCGACGATGGGCGCGCTCCACGAAGGGCACCTGGCGCTGGTGCACGAGGCTGCGAAACGGGCCGACCACGTCGCGGCCTCGATCTTCGTCAACCCGATGCAGTTTGGCCCGAAGGAGGATCTGGATGCTTATCCCCGCCGGCTCGCGGCGGATCAGGAATTGCTCGAAGCCGCGGGCGTGGCGCTGCTGTGGGCACCTGCCGTCGAGGAAATGTATCCCCATGGCTTCGCCACCACGGTCAGCGTTGCAGGTATCAGCGAGCCGTTCGAAGGCGCGAGTCGCCCCGGCCACTTCGATGGCGTCGCCACCGTGGTGCTCAAGCTGTTCGAGCAGGTGCGGCCCGATATTGCGCTGTTCGGGGAGAAGGACTGGCAGCAGCTCGCGGTTATCCGCCGGATGGCGCGCGACCTCGACCTGACCCGGCCGCATCAAGATGCGATCATCGCCATGCCGACAGTGCGCGAAGCGGACGGCCTCGCGCTGTCGAGCCGCAACGCCTACCTTTCACCCGGACAGCGCGCCGCAGCCGCCGCGCTCCCGCGCGAGATGAAGGCGGCCATCGCAGCTATCGAGGCGGGCGAGGATGTCCTCCTCACACTGGAAAAGCTCGAGGTCGATCTGATCGACGCCGGGTTCGCCTCGATCGATTATGCCGCGCTGGCGGACGCGGCGACCCTGGTCGCGCTGCGCGAGACGCAGCACGCCCCGATGCGCCTCCTCGTCGCCGCGCGGATCGGCGGCACGCGGTTGATCGACAACATGGCGGTGAGTGGATCGCGATGACGGAGGAGCAATTCCGCAACTACGTCGCCGCCTTCAACGGCAACGACTTCGACGGCTTCGGCAAGTTTTACGCCGACGACGTGGTGTTCGAACTCGGCGCGATGAAGCGAATCGACGGGCGCGAAAGCATCCTGGCGTTCTATCGGGAGGTGAAGGCCCACATCGTCGAGGTAGTCGAGCCGCTTGAGGTGATCGTCACCCCGTCGCGCATCGCGATGTATTGCCGCACCACGTTCGAGACGTTCAAAGACTGGCCCGACTTCGAAATCTGGCCGACAAGGGCCGGCGATAGACGCGTGGTAGAGACGATCGCTATGTACGAGGTCACAGGTGACCGCTTCACCCACATCCGGGGCGCGCGGTTCAAGCCTTAGCCGGGGCGGTGGCGAACCACAGGGTGTGCTGCGGCCCTTTACCGTTCTCACGCGCCCGCACCCGCGCCGTCTCGACCGCGAAACCGGTCTGCGCCAGCCGCCGCTCGAACGCCGGATCGGGGGCGGCCGACCACACCGCGAAAATCCCGCCCGGCCGTAGGGCGGACAAGGCGCTGCGCAACCCGCGCATCGAATAGAGCCCGTCGTTCTCCTCTCGCGTCAGACCGTCGGGCCCGTTGTCGACATCGAGGAGGATCGCATCCCAGTGTCCCTGAGCCGCGCCGATCGCCTGCGCGACATCGCCGATCCGGAGGTCAACCCGCGGATCGTCGAGGCAGCCCGCCGTCATGACTTGCATCGGGCCGCGCGCCCACTCGACGATCTCGGGGACCAGCTCGGCCACCGTCACGCTGGTGGCGGGGCCGAGTTCGGCAAGAACCGCGCGCAGGGTGAAACCCATGCCGTAGCCGCCGATCAGCACCCGGGCGCTTTCGGGCGCGCGCAAGCGCTGGCAAGCCATCACGCCGAGCGCGACCTCGGACCCGCTCATCCGGCTGCTCATCAGCTCGTTGCGGTCCAACGTGATCATGAAGTCGCGGCCGTGGCGGACGAGGCGGAGCGGCGGACCGCCCGTCACCTGCGCCTCGCCGATCAGCTCGCGCGGTATCAACGCTTGCGCGCCTTTCGTGCGGCGTAGCGCGCATCGCGGGCCGCCTTGAGTTCCGCTTCGCTCCGGGGGGTGACGGTCTTGCTGGCGTCGGCGGCGGCCTTGCGCGCAGCTTTTTCCGCCTTCTCCTGCTCCAGCGCCAGCTTGCGCGCGGCGCGGCGCTCCGCCTCGGCGGCTTCGCGCGCGGCAAGGGCCGCCTGCTTCTCGGCGACTGCCGCCGGGTCCGGGGCGGCCTTGTTACGCAGGGCATCGAGCGCACGCAGCTTAGCCTCGCGCGAGGCCGACGCCCGCTCACCGAAATTAGGATCCTTGTAGCCGGCCATGTAAAAATTGCTCCATCGAGGCGATTGAAAAATGCCCCGCCGAAATTCCGTTAAAGAAAGGGGGCTGGAGCGGGTAGCGGGAATCGAACCCGCATAGCCAGCTTGGAAGGCTGGTGCTTTACCACTAAGCTATACCCGCGCTCTGCCTTTGCCCTGCCACCGGCGGCAACCCCGCGTCAACTAATCGCCTTCAAAAGCGATCAGAGCGTCTACTTCGATGCCATGCTTGCGCAGTAGCGCCGCGCCGCCCAGCTCCGGCAACTCGATCACGAACAATGCCCGATCGACCACCGCACCGGCCTGGCGCAGAAGCTGCGCTGCGGCGAGCGCGGTGCCGCCGGTAGCGATCAGGTCATCGACCACGATCACCCGCTCCCCCGGCGCGATCAGCGTCGGATCGAGCTCGAGCCGCGAGAGGCCGTATTCGAGCGAATAGTCGACCCCGATCGTCGGCACCGGCAGCTTGCCAGGTTTGCGCAGCGGCACAAAGCCGAGCATCAACAACGAGGCGACCGCGGCCCCGAAGATGAACCCGCGCGCCTCGATCCCGGCGATCGCGCCGCAGCCGACCGCTTGCGCACGCTGCGAGATTTGCTCGACCGCCGCGGTCAGGCCGCGACCGTCGGCGAGCAGCGTGGTGATGTCCCGGAACTGGATTCCCTGGCGGGGAAAGTCCGAAACAGTGCGGACGAGGGCCTTGAGCTCGGCGGGAGTCATCCAGCGCCGCCCGCGCGGAGGGTCAGGCCCCGAGCTACTTTGCGCCGCGCTTCGGCTTCACCGCGGACCAGACCTGCTTCTTGGCGAACCAGGCGAGGATCGTCGCGAAGAGCAGGAACCCGACCACTGCCCAACCGGTCTGGTGACGCTTGCCGAGCGAAGGCTCGCCGGCCCAGACGAGGAACGCGGACACGTCCGTCGCCATCTGGTCGACCGTGGCCCTGGTGCCGTCAGCGTAAGTCACCTGATCGTCGCCGACCAGCGGCGGCGGCATGCCGATGGCGAGCGCCGGGAAGTAGCGGTTGAAATGACCGCCCGCCGGCACGGCGAAATCGGGGAATTCCTTGGTCAGCGCGGCGGGAACGTCCGAATATCCGGTCAGGATCGAGTGGACGTAAGCCGGGCCGTCATGACGCGCCTTGGTGATCAGCGACAGGTCAGGCGGAATCTTTCCGCCGTTGGCGGCCGAAGCGGCGATATCGTTCGCATAGGGACCAACGACGTAGTCGGTCGGCGTACCGGGGCGCGTGTTTGCCTCGCCCGTCGCCGGATCGATGCCGGGCACCTGAACCGCCGCGGCGATCGCCTTCACCTCAGCCGGGCTATAGCCGAGCTGGGCGAGATCGCGGAACGCGACGTGCTTGAGCGCGTGACACGCCGAGCACACCTCGGTGTAGACCTGGAAGCCACGCTGGAGCTGCTGCAGGTCGAAGGTGCCGAACGGCCCGTCGCTCTGCAGCGCCAGGTGCTTGGGATGTTCGTAGAACTCGGTCTCCGCCGTCTTCTCGACCAGGTAGCCCTGACCGATGACGTTCGAAGCGCCGAACACAAAGGCCAGCAGCACCACGAAGGTGAAGGCGAGCCCAACGATAATGCCGATCAGCCGGATCATGGCGTCTTCTTTCCTCTATCCAGCTTCAGGTCGCCGGTGTGGCGTTTTCACCGAGCACCGCTTGATCGTCCGAGCCGAGTACGGCTTCGGTGATCGAGTACGGCAACGGCTCGGGCCGTTCGACCATCGAGACGATCGGCAGAATGACCAGGAAGTGCAGGAAGTAATAGGCGGTGGCGAGCTGGCTCAACATTACGTACGGTTCTTCGGCCGGGGCGCCGCCGCAGTAGAACAGCACGCCCATGTCGACCACCAGCACCCAGAAGAACTTGCGGAACATCGGGCGGTAATGACCCGAGCGCACCGGCGACTTGTCGAGCCAGGGCAGGAAGAACCAGATCAGGATCGAGCTGAACATCGCCAGCACGCCCCATAGCTTCGCCGGCAGGATGAAGTCCGCGGTGAAGGCGCGCAAGATCGCATAGAACGGCCAGAAGTACCATTCGGGCACGATGTGCGCCGGAGTCGCCATCGGATTCGCCGGGATATAGTTGTCCGGGTGGCCGAGATAATTCGGCAGGAAGAACACGAGGATCGCGTAGACTATCAGCGCCACGCCCAGCCCGAACCCGTCCTTCGCGGTATAGTACGGGTGGAACGGCACGGTGTCGCTCTCGCTCTTCACCTCGACGCCCGTCGGGTTCGACGAGCCGGGGATGTGCAGCGCCCAGATGTGCAGGATCACGGCGCCCGCGATCACGAACGGCAGCAGGTAATGGAGCGAGAAGAACCGGTTGAGCGCCGCATCGTCCGGCGCAAACCCGCCGAGCAGCCACACCTGCAGCGGCTCGCCGACCACCGGGATTGCCCCAAACAGGCCTGTAATCACTTTGGCGCCCCAGAAGCTCATCTGCCCCCAGGGCAGCACATAGCCCATGAAGGCGGTCGCCATCAGCAGCAGGAAGATCACCACGCCGAGCAGCCAGACCATCTCACGCGGGGCCTTGTACGAGCCGTAGAAGAAGCCGCGGAAGATGTGCAGGTAGATGACGACGAAGAAGAAGCTCGCGCCGTTGGCGTGGGCGTAGCGAAGCGCCCAGCCCCAGTTGACGTCGCGCATGACGTGCTCGACCGAATCGAACGCTATGCCGGCATTGGCGGCGTAATGCATCGCCAGCACGACGCCGGTCACGATCTGGAGCACCAGCGCGAAGCCCGCGAGCACGCCGAAGTTCCACGCATAATTGAGATTGCGGGGCACCGGATAGCCGGCGCCGACCGCGTTGTAGGCGAAGCGCGGCAGAGGCAGCTTTTCGTCCAGCCACCGCATGAACGGCGCCTTGGGTTCGTAGTGGTTGGCCCAGGGGAAGCTCATCAGGCGGACTCCTGCCCGATCACGATCGTGGTGTCGGTTGTGAAGGCGTAATCTGGCACTTCAAGGTTCTTCGGCGCGGGACCCTTGCGGATGCGCGCGGCGGTATCGTAGCTCGAGCCGTGGCACGGGCAGAAATAGCCGCCGAACTCGCCGCGCGGCTCACCCTCGGCGGTGCCGAGCGGCACGCAGCCGAGATGGGTGCATACGCCCATCGTGATCAGCCAGTTCGAGCGGCCTTCCTTGGTCCGCTCCGCGAGCGTCTGCGGATCGCGCAGATCATCCAGCGACACCGCATTGGCCTCAGCGATTTCCTTGTCGGTCAGGTTGCGCACGAACACCGGCTGCTTGCGGTACACCGCCTTGATCGCCTGGCCCGGCTGGATCGAGGAGATGTCGAGCTCGGTGGTGCTCTGGGCGAGTACGTCCGCAGACGGCGCCATCTGGCTGATCAGCGGGATCAATACGCCGATACCGCCAACGCCGGCCGCCGAAACCGCCGCGATATTAATGAAATCCCGCCGCCTGACGCCCTCGCCTTCCATAGCGGGAGCCTCGCCTGCTGGGGTTCCGGTGCTCGTTGCCATCAGCCTTGCCTTGCCTGCCAACGCCACCGCAGGAACCGGGCGACGCCTTCGAAATCGTGATCGGTCGTTGCGCTTAGGGAGCCCCTGCGCCTGCGCCGGATTCGGGCCTGGGAGGCCGTCAGCCGGTGCCGACTTGGCGCGGCTGATAGACGACAGGTCCCGCTCTGCCAACAGCCTTTTGGCGCTTTTGTGGCAACGGCTAAATCGGCAGGCCGATCAACGAGATTTGCCGCCCGTAATTGGGCTCCCCGCGATGCACCGAGCGGCGGTGCGAGAAGAACCGCGCTTCATCGGAATAGGTGTCGAGGCCCAGCGGCGCGACGGTGAGCACCCCTGCACGTTCGAGACGCGCGGCGACGTAGCCTTCAAGGTCGAACTGCCAGTGGCCGGCGTGGCCCGGCGCGAAGAAGCGCGCATCTTCGTTGGTGAACCGATCGCGGAACGGTGCGTCGACTTCGTAGCTTCGCTGAGCGATCGCCGGACCGATGGCGGCGGCGATGTTCTCGCGGCGCGCACCGAGTTGCTCCATCGCATCGATGGTATTCTCGAGAACTCCGTCGTGCGCGCCTCGCCAGCCGGCGTGGGCCGCCCCGATCACGCCGGCCTCGCGATCGGCGAACAACACCGGAGCGCAATCTGCGGTGACGATGCCGAGCAGCAGACCAGGCCGATCGGTGACCAACGCGTCCGCCTTGGGCCGCGCGTCGTGGGGCCAGGCTCCGGTGGCCGCGACCGCATCGGGCGAATGGACCTGGTAGACCGTTGCCAGCGGCGCGCCCGGCAGGACCGCCGCGACGGCGCGCCGCCGATTTTCCTCGACCGCATCCGGATCGTCGTCGGCGCCATGACCGACCTGCAGGCCCGAGACGATCCCGCGCGAAACGCCGCCCAGCCGCGTCAGGAAGCCGTGCGGGATACCCGTGAGGGCTCCGGCCTCGATCGTCTCAACCAAGACTGCGCGTGACCTGCTCGCGGGTGTCTCGCGAAAGCGTGCCCGACGCCGCGATCCGCTTGAGTTCACCACGCATCAGCTCCGCCCGGCCCGGCTCGATCCGCCGCCAGCGCCCGAGCGGTGTGACGAAGCGCGCCGCGGTCTGCGGGTTGAGCGGATCGAGCGCCAGGATCAGGTCGGCGATCAAGCGGTAGCCCGCACCATCCGCCGCGTGGAACCCAAGCGCCGTGCCGGTGAACGGCATATACAAGGAGCGCACGCGGTTGGGGTTCTTGAGCGTGAAGTCCGGGTGCTTCGCCAGCGCCTCTACGTGTTCAAGCACGTGCGGATGAAGCGAGCCCGACTGCATGATGAACCACTTGTCGATCACCAGCGCATCGCCGCGATAGCGGTTGTAGAAATCGAGCAGTTTGTGCGTCCGCTGCGGCCCGGCGAGGCCAGCGAGCGTCATCAGCGCGCCTTGCCGGTCAGTCATGTTGTCGGCGGCATCGTATTGCGCCGAGGCGAGGGCTTCAGCACGCGCGGGATCGGCAGCGGCGAAATAGGTCAGCGCGAGGCTCTTGACCTTGCGCGCGCCGCGCGCTGCAAGCTCGCGGCCATAGGGCACGGCGGCGACCCGATCGTAAAGCGCGGCCAGCTCAGCGCCGAGCTCGGATCCAAGCCACGCCTTGAGGCCCTCGCGCTCCTCGTGGATGCGGCCGGGATCGGCGATCAACAACTGCTCGGACAAGTAGGACTGCGCCGGCAGCAGCATCAGTTCGCCGCGCATCAAGTCGTCCAGACTGTCGTCGGCGAGGATCGAGGCGAACGCCTCGCGGATCGCCGCGCGGCCTTCGCCACGCGCCGCGTCGCTGAGCCCGCCGCCGACCGCGGCGACGAGGTGCGCCACGGTGAGCTGCTGCATTGCCTCGTACCGAGCGAACGGATCGTCATCGTGCGCGGCGAGGAACACCAGCTCGTCCTTCGGCGTCTCACGCTCGATCGCGACAGGCGCGGAAAACCCGCGGTTGAGCGACAGCGCCGGGGCTTGCTTGAACCCGTCGAAGCGGATTTCGGCCCGCGCATCGTCCAGCACGATCAGCTGTTCACCCGAATTGCGCCCGCTCTCGCGATCGAACAGCGCCAGCTTCAGCGGGATCGGCATCGGCTGCTTGTTCGGCTGGCCGGGGGTCGAAGGAACCTGCTGGGCGAGCCTGAGCGTCGCCTCGGTGCCGTCGTGCATCAATTCGACTGTAACCTTGGGCGTCCCCGCCTGACTGTACCACAGGCGGAATTCCGCGAGGTCGAGCCCCGTTCCATCCTCGATCGCCTTGATGAAGTCCTCGCACGTCGCGGCTTCGCCGTCGTGGCGCTCGAAGTAGAGGTCGCACCCGGCGCGGAACCGCTCCGGTCCGGCCATCGTGCGCATCATGCGGATCACCTCGGCGCCCTTGTTGTAAACCGTGGGCGTGTAGAAGTTGCTGATTTCACGGTACGAATCGGGCCGGATCGGATGCGCGAGCGGCCCCGAATCCTCGGGGAACTGGACCGAGCGCAGCACCCGCACGTCCTCAATCCGCTTGACCGGCGCGGAGCCCATGTCCTGGCTGAACAACTGGTCGCGCAGCACGGTGAAGCCTTCCTTGAGGGAAAGCTGGAACCAGTCGCGGCAAGTGACGCGATTGCCTGACCAGTTGTGGAAGTATTCGTGCGCGATCACGCCTTCGATGCCGTCGTAATCGCCATCGGTGGCGGTTTCGGCGTCGGCCAGCACGTACTTGGTGTTGAAGACGTTGAGGCCCTTGTTCTCCATCGCCCCCATGTTGAAATCGCTGACGGCGACGATGTTGAACCGATCGAGATCGTACTCGCGGCCGAACGTGTCCTCGTCCCACTTCATGCTCTTCTTGAGCGATTCCATCGCGTGGCCGGTCTTGGGCAGGTCGCCTTCGCGAACCCAGATGCCGAGCTCGACCTTGCGCCCCGAGCGAGTTGTAAAGCTGTCACGATTGGCGACGAGATCGCCTGCGACGAGTGCGAACAGGTATGATGGCTTGGGCCACGGGTCGTGCCATTCAGCCCAGTGATTGCCGCCGTCGCTTCCGCCGCTCGCTTCCAAGTTGCCATTCGACAACAGCACGGGAAACTGTGCCTTGTCCCCTTCCATCCGTACCCGATAGGTCGAGAGCACGTCCGGCCGATCGGGGAAGAAGGTGATGCGGCGAAAGCCTTCGGCTTCGCACTGGGTGCAGAGCATGCCGTTCGAGGCGTAAAGCCCCATCAGCGTGGTGTTGGCCGCCGGGTCGACTTCGGTTTCGATCCCGATCTCGTGCTTCTCGCCCGGCAGGTCGATCAGCAGGTCGGCGCCGTCCATCCGCCAGCTGTTGGAAAGCTCGCCATCGACCCAGACGCCCAGCGGCTGGAGCCCATCTCCGTTGAGCCGCAGCAGTTGGTCGGGCGCGGCGTCGGGATTGCGTTCGACGTCGAGGCTCGCCTGCACGCGGGTCTTGTCGAGGCCCAGCGTGAAGCGCAGCCGGGTCTCGGGCACGCGCCACGCGAACGGTTGGTAATCGGCGCGGCGGATCTCGGCAGGCAACCCTGGCACGATGGCCGCGTCGGCCATCTCGGGGTTGCCGTCGGGCGTGGCGGGCGTGCGGGCAATGTCCATGGGCGAATCCTACGTCACCGGATGGCGTGCCCGCAAGGCGATCATCATCCCCCCGAGCGCCAGCACGCCGCCGATCAGCGCGAGCGAAGACCAGCGATAACCCTCGAACACCGTGGATAGGGCCATTGCCACAACTGGAACGACCACGCCGTTGTAGGCTGCTCGCCCTGCGCCGAGCTTGCGCACCAAAGTATAATAAAGCGGGAACGCGAGCACCGAGCCGATCAGCCCGAGGTAGGCGACCCCTCCCCAGTAACGCGGCGAAGCAGGGAATACCGGCGCGCCCGCAACGGCCCAGGCCAGCGCCGCATCGACCAGCGTGCCCCACGCCATTGCCCAGGTCAGCAGCACGACGACAGGCACACGCTGCGCCTGCCGCGTCGAAATGGCGATATTGGCGCTCGACGCCGACAAAACCGCAATAGCGCAAAACACGATCCCGAGCGCGACATCGCCGCCAAGCGGCGCATTGCGCGCCTCGTTGATGAGCAACGCGGCGATCCCGGCGAGGCCAACCAGCCCGCCAAGGATGAACCGCGGCGTCACCTGTTGGCCCAGGAAGATGCGTCCCAGCACCGCGTTGGGCAGCATCAGCAGCCCGAACAGCACTGCGACGATCCCGGACGTGAGGTGCAGCTCCGCGCGATAGACGAAGTTGAAGTTGAGGAAGAACTGCGTGAAGCCGATCGCGATTGCCAGCACATGCGCTCCGGCCGTGATGCGAAAGCTTTCTCCCCGGATCAGTGCCAGCAGCCCCATGCCCACCGTGGCGACGGCGAAACGGTAGGTCACCGACCAGCTTGCCGGCGCGGCGGTGAGCTGGTCCTTGATCACCAGCCAGGTCGAGCCCCAGATCAGCGCGACCACCAGGAACGGCAGCGCGATCTCCGGCCGCAACAGCGCGTGGGGAGGCCGGTGGCTGCGAATCGGTGGCGGCGGCACCCTCGGCGTCACAGCCATGAGATCGCCTCGGCCAGCCTTTGCGCGTCTTCGAGCCGGGTGTCCCACGAGGCGACCATCCGGCAGCAGGTTTCGTCCCAATCGTAGAACGCGAAGCCCCCGCTGCGCAGCGCGTCGCGCTCATCGCCGGTAAGCCGCACGAACAGCTCGTTCGCTTCCAGCGGGTGTACCAGCCGCTCACCCGCTTTCGCCGCGATCGCCTGCGCCGCCGCATTGGCCGCGCGGGCGTTGGCGAGCCACAGGTCGTCATCGAGCAGCGCGAGGACCTGCGCGGCGATGAAGCGGCCCTTCGATTGCAGGTGGCCGGCACGCTTGCGGCGGCGGCGCACGAGCTCGGCCTGCTCGGGATCGAACAGCACGATGACATCGCCGCCCATTCCGCCGTTCTTGGTGCACCCGAAGCTGAGCGTGTCCGCGGGCCCGGCCGCCTCGGCGGGGGTGCAGCCGAGGAAGGCGGTCGCATTGGCGAAGCGCGCGCCGTCGACTTGCAGGCCAAGGCCGTTCTGCCGGGCAAGTGCGCCGATCGCGCTCAACTCCTCGGGCCGGTAGACCAGGCCGTATTCGGTCGCCTGCGTGAGAGAAATCGCCTGGGCGGGCACCTGGTGGATACCGCGGGTGATGCCGTCGAGGACCGCCTGGATGCTCCCAGGCGTCAGCTTCGCCCCTTCCCCTTCCGCAAGCAGCAACTTGGCGCCGTGGAGGTAGAACCCTGGCGCGCCGCACTCGTCGGTTTCGATGTGCGCTTCGCGGTGGCAGATCACACCGCCGTGCGGATCGACCATCGTCGCCAGCGCCAGGCAGTTGGCCGCAGTGCCGGTGCCGACCCACAGTGCGGCGCACTCACGCCCGAACAAGGCGGAAAACGCTTCGTCGAGCCGTTCGCTCAATGCATCGTTGTCGTAGGGCGAATCGGCCGCGTCGGCCGCGCGCAATGCGTCCCACACCTTGGGATGCACCGCCGCGGCATTATCTGACAGGAACTGCATCCCGCAACGCCATGGCCGCCGAGCCTGTTTCGCGCAAGAAGGAGAGTCCCATGGACCCGGCTATCGAGATAACCCGAGACGAAACCCCGGTGCGCGGTGCCTACCGCGCCAGCATCGACGGCGCGACCGCTGAACTGACCTGGCGTGCGAACGGCCCGGTGCGGATCGCCGACCACACGTTCGTGCCGCCCGAACTGCGCGGCAAGGGCGTCGCGATGCAGCTGGTCGAGGCGCTGATCGCCGATGCGCGGGCACAGGGCTTCACGATCGAGCCGCGCTGCTCCTACGTCGAGGCCGCATTCCGCCGCCATCCGGAGTGGGCGGACGTGAAAGCGGGGGAAATGGATTGAATGGTGCTGCTGGAGAGGATTGAACTCTCGACCTCACCCTTACCAAGGG
>CAYNXB010000032.1:0-28045 GCA_964401045.1 uncultured Sphingomonadaceae bacterium
GGCCCAGGCCGAGCATGTCGGCACGCGGATGATGTGGGACACGATCGTGGACATCGATCTTGCCGGCGGGTCGCCATTCCGCGCGATCGGCGACAGCGGCGAGGAATATGTGGGTGACGTGCTGGTGATCGCCACCGGCGCGCAGGCCAAGTGGCTCGGCGTGACCGGCGAGCAGGAGCTGGGCGGCAAGGGCGTCTCCGCCTGTGCCACGTGCGACGGGTTCTTCTACCGCGGCAAGAAAGTTGCCGTGATCGGCGGCGGCAATACCGCGGTCGAGGAGGCGCTCTACCTCACCAACCATTCGCCCGACGTAACGCTGATCCACCGCCGCGATTCCCTGCGATCCGAGAAGATCCTGCAGGACCGGCTGTTCGCGAACGACAGGATTTCGGTGCTGTGGAACAAGGAAGTGCTGCGCTTCGCGGGCGATCCGCTGGCCGGCGGGCTTACCCACCTGGAGCTGCGCGACACGGTCACCGGGGCGGCGAGCCAGCTTCCTGTCGACGGCGCATTCGTCGCCATCGGCCATGCCCCCGCTACCGAGCTGTTCAAGGGCAAGCTCGAGATGGACGAGAGCGGCTACCTGGTGGTCGAACCCGGCACGCCGAAGACGGCGATTCCCGGTGTGTTCGCCTGCGGTGACGTGATGGATCACACCTACCGCCAGGCAGTCACCGCCGCCGGCACCGGCTGCATGGCCGCGCTCGATGCGGAGCGGTTCCTCGCCACGCTCGAGTTCGCCAGGAAGGAAGCTCTCGCCACGGCCGGGTAGCGGTCGCAAGAATCATCGCCGCGGCAGAGTGACTGGCGCTTCAAAATCCGCAGGTGACGAACGCGCTCGCCGGTGCCAGTATGCTCCCAACGAATAAGGGTCGGGAGCAGGACAGATGCGATTTCACTTCGCCCTGGCGGGCGCCTTGGCGCTGACGGCGATTGGCGTGGCGCCGGTCGCCGCGCACCACAGCTTCGCGATGTTCGACATGACCAAGGACGTGACCATCACCGGCACGGTCAGGCAGTTCCAGTGGACCAATCCACACTCCTACATCCAGCTCATGGTGCCCGACGCCAGCGGCAAGCAGGTCGAGTGGAGCCTCGAGATGGGCGCCCCGATGTATCTCTATGCGCGCCATTGGCGGCCCGGCTCGCTCAAGCCCGGCATGCGCATCACGATCACGCTCCACCCGCTCCGCAACGGCAAGCCGGGCGGCGTGGTGCAGACGGTGACCACGGCCGACGGCAAGGAAATCGGGAGGAACACCTAGTGCGCCGCGCCGTGGCGGCGCTGGCGATTGTTTGCCTGGCGCTCACCGGCCCTGCTGTGGCGCAGGATTCCGCCGCTAGTGCGGATGGCTCGACCAAGGCCCGGCTCGACGCTTTCGCCAAGCTACCCTATTGGCCAGGCTACTGGGTCAGCGAACAATACAACGGCACGACCATCAGCGGCACCGCGCCGCCCCGAAAGGAAGGCGCCGCGCCGTTTCAGCGGCTCAACGGCTTCGACGCGCCGCTCAACGACGAAGGCAAGGCGCGCCTGGCGGAAGCCAACCGCACTCGCGGCGGGCGCCGGGCGGACGGCTGGGGTTATCCGATGATGATGGACGCGGCGACGCCGTTTCAGGTCATGATCACGCCCGAGGAAACGCTGATCGTCAACGCATACGGCGAGACACGCCATATCTACACAGACGGTCGCCCTTTCCCCGCGGCGGAGGACATGTGGCCGACCGTGTGGGGCACCTCGATCGGCCATTGGGAAGGTCACACGCTGGTGGTCGAGACGGTGCAGGTGCAGATGCCTTACACCTACTTCCACGGCGCCCCGATATTTTCGGAGGAAGCGCACTATTTCGAGCGCATCCATCTCGATGGTGACCGGCTCGTCAGCGAATTCAGGGTCGAGGATCCGGTGACGCTCACCGGACCCTGGAGCCGGAAGATCACGCACGTCCGCGACACCGGCTTCGACCGCATGGTGCAGATGGATTTCTCGAACGATCGCACGGGCAACGAGAACGGCCTCAACACCATCGAGCCGCCCGCTGACGAGAGAGGGCAATGAAGCTCGCTACCGCGATCGCCGTGATCGTGCTGGCGACCGCGGGCCCGGCAGCCGCACAGGAGTCACAACAGCAAGCGCGAACCGAGGCGTTCGCCAAGCTGCCGTACTGGCCCGGTTACTGGGTCGGCGAAACCGCCGCCGGCACTACGATCAGCGGCATGGGGCAAACGGGCGACATCTCCCCGGACGCGAATCCGGACGGCGGCATTGCCATGTGGAACAACAAGGCCCCGTGGAACGACGAAGGCAAGCGCCGAACCGCTGAAGTGATGAGCACTCAGGGCCACAGGAAGGGCCTTGGCTGGGGCTTTCCGCTGATGATGAACTCATCGACGCCGGTCCAATTCCTCATCACGCCGGAGGAAGTGCTGATCGTCAACGCCTACAAGGAAACGCGGCACATCTACACCGATGGGCGCGATCATCCTCCAGCCGACGATTTGTGGCCCACCGTTACCGGCAACTCGATCGGCCATTGGGAAGGCGACACGCTGGTGATCGATACCATTATGGTCAGCCCTCCCAACGATTTCTTCCAGGGGAATGCGCCGCTCAGCGACCAGGCGCATTACCGGGAGCGCATCCGGGCCGAGGGCGACAAGCTGAGCACGGAATGGACGATCGAGGATCCGGTCACTTTGAGCGGCCCCTGGAAGACCACCGTCAGGCTGGTTCGCGAAGAAGGCTTCGACCGCATGATCGAAGTCAATTGGGACAATGACCGCACGGGCTCGGACGGTGCGGAAAACACCATCGAGCCGCCTGCAGACGAGAGGGAAAGCCAATGAGAACCATCGCAACGATCGTCGTCGCCGCTTTCGCGTGGGCGCTTTCCGCACCGGCTGCCGCGCAAGGCCAGCCTGCGCCCGAGACGAGCGTCGACATCACCCCGATACCCGGCGTCGTCTCCGGTGACGCGCAGTGGAAGACGGTCTGGGCGGGCCCGATGATCGTCGACGGGATGACCGCCGCAGCGGACGGCAGCGTGCTGTTCGCCCAGGAACAGAGCAATTCGATCATCAAGGTCTGGCCCGACGGCAAGTGGTGGGTGCAGTGGCCGTTCGTCGCAGGGGCGGGCTCGGTCTCGATCGACGCGCAGGGCCGCACGTTCGCGGCCGACCGCTCATGCACCGATCCGGGCCTTGGGCTTGGCGCGAATTGCACCGTCCTCTCGAAGATCGTGCAGCTGACGCCCGAACGGAAGA
The DNA here is from genome assembly GCA_964401045.1 of uncultured Sphingomonadaceae bacterium. Taxonomy (GTDB): domain Bacteria; phylum Pseudomonadota; class Alphaproteobacteria; order Sphingomonadales; family Sphingomonadaceae; genus CAYNXB01. Next base: position 3,268 of record CAYNXB010000032.1, read on the forward strand.
CGATCGCCGACAAGTTCGCCGACGGCAGCACGCTCGGCCGCATCAACGATCTCGCGGCAGACGGGCACGGCGGCGCATACTATACCCAAGGGGGTCTGTTCCACGCCAAGGCCGATGGAACGGTCGATACGGTGGTCGCAGGCGGCAACCCGCAGCAACCGGACGCCGTGTTCACCAATGGCCTCGTGCTCAGCGCCGACGGCAAGACGCTCTATGTCACCAACCGGGTGACGATCCTGGCGTTCGATGTCGCTGCCGACGGCTCTCTTTCGAACCGTCGCGATTTCGCAAAGCTCGCCAACGAGCCGCAGGGCAGCTTCGGCGGTGACGGGATGACAGTCGATGCCGACGGCCGGCTCTACGTCACCGGCGGTCCGGGACTCTACGTGTTCGACAAGGCCGGCAAGCAGCTCGGGATCATCCCGGTTCCGCGCCGCGCCATCACCGCCACTTTCGCCGGTCCGGACCGCAAGACGCTCTACATCGGCACCTTGGGCGCCAACACGCCGACTGGTGAGAACTGGGCCACGCCCCAGGGCGTGCGCAATATCGCGGCAACGATCTACGCCGTACCGACGCTGGCGGCCGGCCGAAAATAACCCTACCGCCGCCGCCGGAAGGAATACGATGAAAGTCAGTGCGGCGGTTGCCGAGATTCTAAAGCGCGAAGGTGTCGATACGCTGTTCGCCTACCCGCGCAACGGCGTGATCGAGGAAGCGGCCAAGGCCGGCATCCGAACCGTGATCGTGCGGCAGGAGCGTACCGGGCTGCATATGGCCGACGCGCTTTCGCGCCTCAGCCGGGGCAAGCGCATGGGCGTGTTCGCGATGCAGCACGGTCCGGGGACCGAGAACGCCTATGGCGGCGTCGCGCAAGCGTTCAGCGAGAGCGTGCCGATGCTGGTGCTGCCGATGGGCTATTCGCGCCGCCTTGCACACGTCCCGGGCAACTACAACGCCGCCCGCAGCATGCAGGACATCTCGAAGACCTGCGAGGCGCTGATGCTGGCTGACGAAACCGCCCCGGCCCTGCGCCGCGCCTTCACCGCGCTGAGGAACGGACGCGGCGGCCCGGCGGTGCTCGAGCTGCCGTGGGATGTGATGGGCGAGGAGCTGGGCGTGGAGCTCGACTATCGTCCGGTGGCGCACACCCGCACTGCGCCCGATCCGGCGGATGTAGAGCGCGCCGCTGAATTGCTGGCGCAAGCGAAGCGGCCGGTGATCCATGCGGGGCAAGGCGTGCATTGGGCGCAAGCCTACGCCGAGCTGAAGGAACTGGCGGAGCTGCTCGCCGCGCCTGTCTCGACCAGCCTCGAAGGCAAGAGCGCGTTCGATGAGACGCATCCCCTCGCGCTCGGCTCGGGCGGAGCGGCGATCCCCGGCCAGTTGCGTAGGTTCCTCGATGAAGCCGATGTGATCCTCGGCATCGGCTGCTCGTTCGCCGAGACCTCGTTCGGAGTCAGGATGCCGGCCGGCAAGCGGGTGATCCACGCCACGCTCGACCCGCGAGACTTCAATCGCGGCGTCGAGTGCGAAATCGCGCTGGCGGGCGACGCCAGGCTGACCCTCGCCGCGCTGATCGAGGCGTTGCGCAACCGGATCGAGCCGCGCGCCATCGAACCCATCGGCAAAGCCATCGCCGCCGCCGAAGCGGCCTGGATGACGGACTGGCTGCCGTTACTCGAAAGCGAGGAGGCGCCGCTTTCGCCCTATCGCGTGCTGTGGGAGCTGCAGAAGACGGTCGACGTCGGCAACACGATCATCACCCACGATGCCGGAAGCCCGCGCGACCAGCTCACGCCGTTCTGGAAAACGACAGCGCCCTTCACCTACCTCGGTTGGGGCAAGTCGACCCAGCTCGGCTATGGGCTCGGGCTGGCGATGGGCGCCAAGCTCGCCTGCCCGGACAAGCTGTGCATCAACGTGTGGGGCGACGCCGCTATCGGCTTCACCGGGATGGACTTCGAGACGGCTGCTCGCGAGCGGCTGCCGATCCTCTCGATTCTGCTCAACAACTCGGCGATGGCGATCGAATTGGACGTGATGCCCCAGGCGACCGAACTCTACCGCGCGACCGACATCTCGGGCGATTACGCCGCCTTCGCCCGCGCGCTCGGCGGCTATGGCGAACGGATCGAGAAGCCGGGAGACATTGCGCCCGCGATCCGCCGCGGCATCGCCGCGACAGAGGCCGGCCAACCCGCGCTGCTCGAGTTCATTACCGCCAAGGAAAAACGCGCGAGCCGACTTTAGGCCGGCCAGGGGGGGAGAGACGATCATGGCGAGCAGGCCCGCGATATCCCCGGCGCGCAGCTGGTGGGCGATCTTCGTGTTCATGATCGCGCTGATGTTCAACTTCCTCGACCGGCAGTTGATGACGCTGCTGATCACCCCCATCAAAGCCGATTTCGGACTCAGCGACACCGAAGTCAGCCTGCTGATCGGGTTCGCCTTCGTGCTGTTCTATGTGCTCGCGGGAATTCCGGTGGCGCGGTTCATCGATCGCGGCCCGCGCAAATGGATCGTCGCCGGAGCGATCACCTTCTGGAGCCTGATGACCGCCGCCTGCGGCCTGGCGCACAATTTCTGGCAATTGCTGCTCGCGCGAATGCTGGTGGGCGTGGGCGAAAGCTGCAACGCGCCCGGCACTTATTCGATGGCCAGCGACATGTTCCCGCGCGAGCGGCTCGCAAAGCCGATCGCAACCGTCGGCATCGGGCAGGTCGCCGGCCAGGGTGTCGCGCTGCTGGTCGGCGGCTGGCTTATCCTCGAGCTGACCGCGATCGGCCCGCAGAGCTTTCCCATCGTCGGCACGCTCAAGCCCTGGCAGATGACTTTCGTTATCGTGGGCCTGCCGGGCGTGCTGTGGGCGCTGCTGTTGCTCGCCACCGTGCCCGAGCCGCCGCGCCGCGAGGCGGCAGGCGCCCGCACGCCCGACTTCGGCGAGACGGTCGGGTTCCTGTGGAGCCGCAGGCGCGGCTACGGCCCGATGTTCATGGCCAATGCGATCAAGGCGATGCTGAGCTTCGGCGTCACCGTGTGGAGCCCGGTGTTCTTCGAGCGCAAGTTCGACATGGCGCCGGGCGAACCGGGGCCGACGCTCGGCCTCATCGCGATCATCGTGTCTCCGATCGGGCTTCTGTCCGGGGGCTGGCTGGCCGAACGGATGGCGCTGAAGGGCATCAAGGACGCCAACATGCGGATGGTCTATTACGTGACCATTCCGCTGATTCCGGTCGCCGTACTGTTCCCGCTGGTCGATCAGCAATGGCTGGCGTTCGCGCTTGTCGGCGCCTCGCTGATGCTCGGCTCGATGGGCTCCGGCCCGGCAAACGCGGCGATCCAGGGCGTCACGCCCGGCCGCATGCGCGGCACGACCACCGCGATCTACATCGCGATCTACAACGTCATCGGCTACGGCCTCGGCCCCCTGATCGTGGGCTGGTTCAACGACAACGTGTTCGGCGAACAGGGCATCGCCAGCTCGATGGTGGTGCTGGCGGTGATCGCCGGCCCCCTCGGCCTGATCTGCGCGTGGCTTTCGCTCAAGCCTTATGCGCGCGAGATCGAGGCCGCGGAGGCGCGCGGCGATTAGCGCGGTTTCATGCCGTAGGGCAGCTCCGAAGTGTAGGCCTGGATCTCGGCGATCTGGCCGCGGTCGAAGTGAAACAGCTCGATCACCTGGTAGGTCAGCGGATAGCCGTTGCCCGACGATGCCGGCACATCCTCGAATGTGCGGTAGATGATCAGGCCCCGCGCCTCGTCGGCCGCGACCACTTGCCGGTCACGTACCCGGGCCACTTCGCGCAGGCCGGGATTCGAATAGGGCGATACGCAATCGCCCATGTCCTGGCCGTTGACCAACCAGCGGCAATCGGCCGCCTGCCCGGTCGGCGCCGAGCCGTGGCTGTTGATCGCGGCATAGACCCGCTCGGCCCCCGCGATCATTTCGGATCGGCTGGTGCGGCGGCCGACCGGCAACACGGCGTACTTCGGCGCACCGTTCGGCTCGGCATAGGGGGCGCCGTATTCCTTGCGCCGGATCAGCGCGTCGATCCCGCCGACTTCACGTCCCGCGGAGGTGACCGTCACCGCGGCCCACGAAGGCTGGCCGTGTTCCTCGATACGGCCGATCCACACCGCCTTGCCGGTGGACGGGTCGGCGACCACTAGCGGCGACTTGTCGATCCCGGTCACGGCCGCCCAGATGCCCTCGCCCACGCGGATACCAACCGAGTTTTCAGCGTAAGCCACCTTGTCGGCCCAGTTCACGCTGCGCCACTTGTTGTCGACGTAGCCCGCCATCACCGAATTTGCCTGGCCGGTGAGGCACGCGGCGTCGCACTTGCCGATATCGGCGGCGTGATCCGGCGCGGCCCCTGTCGGGCCCCAGAACGGGTTGTGCATGAAATAGGGCACGTAAGTGAATACTGCTTCGATGCGGCTGATCTCGGCGTTCCTGATGCGGAAAGCCTCGAGCAGGGTGATCGAGTTCGGCCACTTGAGCGCGGTCTTCATCTCCTTGCCGTTGGTCAGCAGGTAACGGTCCCACTCGTTGGCGTGGTCGAAGAACCCGCGCCCGACGGCGACGCCGCGCTCCTCGTCGATGATGAAGAAATCGCGCCGGACGCGCTTGTTGATCTTGTAGATTCCCAGCTCGAACTGCGCGCGGCAGCCGCTGGCGATCGCCGAAGCGTTGCCCCCCGCGCTGCCCGGGACCGGTGCAGTGGTCGAGATGCCGTTTTCGAGCCGCCCGCAATCCTCGCTGAACGGCGTGAACACCTGGCCGTCATTGAGCTCGACGGTGCTGAAATAGCCGTCGGCGATCGACAGCATGCGTTCGCGCGGGCGGCGCTGCTCGGGCGGGAGCACCTGGTTGAACTCGGGATCGTGCTCCATCTTGGTCACGTCGCCGAACGGCGCGGGCAGCGCAGTCTTGCGGTGGACCACCGTCTCGATCTCGTCGATCGCGCCGTCCTTCACGTGAATACGCATCGCGTAGATCGCCGGCTTGCCGTTCTCGATCACCGAACCGAACCACGCGGCGTTGCCAGTGCTCGGATCGGCCGCCTCGAGCCCGACCTTGTCGACCTTGTCCACCGTGTCCCACAGCCCTTCGCCAATGGGGATGAACACATTGTTCTCGGCATAGCGGACGTTGTGCGCGAGCTTCAGTTGCGACGGATCGCGCGCCGGCAGCGCCTTCATGTAGCCGCGCAGGAAATCGATCAGGCACGCCCGATCGCAGGCGGGATTGCGAACCGCGCTGTCCTCGCCTGGAGCCTGGGCCATGGCCGGCGTGGCCGAGAACACCGCAGCCGCAGCCACCAGTCGGAATATCGCGCGCATTCTCATTCCCCTGCCCATTTTATCAGCTCCCCTTCGCCGCGGCGTCCGCATAGTCCTCGTTCGCCCGGGCGATCAGGTATTGGTGGATCGCCTCGGCGTCGTCCTTCGTCAGCACGTCGGCGAAGCTCGACATGCCCTTCTCCCGATAGAGCCCGCCGAGCACGATCTGCTCGAACAGGCCGTGCGTCTCCTTGGTCATCCAGCGCAAGTCCTTGACCCCGCCGATCGCATCCTCACCGTGACAGCGCACGCAGGTCTGCTGGTAGAGTTCGCGCCCGCGGCTGACCTGCGCTTCCGACGCGCGCAACGGTGGCGGCGGCGGGATTGCCGAGGGCGGCGGCATCGGCGGCAGCGACACTCCCTTGGCGCCGAGCTTGAACACCAGCAGCTTGGCGGTGGCGGTGCGGAACGGGCCGTTGCGGTTGATGTTGTAGACCGGCGAGCCACCCCAGCCGGCGTTGATGGCGATATATTGCTCGCCATTGATCATGTACGTGATCGGCCCCGCGACCGGCGCCTGGTCGATGTTCATCTCCCACAGCTTTTTGCCATCGGTCGCGCGGTAGATCGCCAGTGTCTTGTTGATCGTGCCCTGCACGACGATGTTACCGGCGGTCGAGAGCACGCCGCCAGAGCCGGGAATGCCGTAATCGACGCGCCACTTTTCGGTCTGCGTCTTGGGGTCCCACGCAAGCAGGTATCCCTTCTCGGCGGCGACCGCCTTGGCCTGAAGCTTCGCGCGCAGTTCAGGCTCGTTGCCATAGGCCTGCGCCGAATTGCTCGCGCCTTTCCGGTACTGGTACTTCCCGTCTTCTGCCCGGGCATAGACCGAGCCCTGCTCCTGTGCCGAGAAATAGACCAGTCCGGTGAGTGGCGAATAGCTCATCGGATGCCAGGTGTGCCCGGCCATCCAGCTCGGGCTCATCAGGTGCGGCGCCGTGGTGTTATGCGCGGTCGGCAGCACGATCGGACGTCCGGTCTTGGGGTCGATCCCGCTCGCCCAGGTGTTGACCGAGGTGTAGCTCTTGCCGCTGATCAGCTTCCCGTTGGTGCGGTCGATCACATAGAAGAACGCGTTCTTCGGCGCCTGCATCGCCACCTTGCGCAGCTTCCCGTCGATCTTGATGTCCGCCAGCACGATTGGCTGAGTGCAGGTGAAGTCCCAGTCCTCCTCCGGCACCATCTGGTAGTGCCATTTGTATTCACCGGTCGTCGCATCGACCGCGACCATCGAGCACAGGAACAGGTTGTCGCCCTTACCCTCGCTGCGGAAGTGGTACATGTGCGGCGAGCCGTTGCCGGTGCCGATGTAGACCATGTTGAGCTCGGGATCGTAGGCGAAGCTGTCCCACGCATTGCCGCCGCCGCCCGCCGCGGCTTCCCAGAAGCGGCCGAACCAGGTTGGCTGGGCGATCTTCATCGCGCTGTCCGATGCCTCGCCGTCCGGGCCCTTGGCCGGATCGGTCGGCACGATGTAGAACTTCCACAGCTTCTTGCCGGTCTCGGCGTCCCACGCGCTGACGAACCCGCGCGAACCGTAGTCCGCCCCGCCGTTGCCGATAATCACCTTGCCGTCGTAGACGCGCGGCGCGCCGGTGATCGAATATTCCTGTCCCGGCGGGAAAGTCTGCGCGGTCCAGATTTCCTTGCCGGTGTCCTTGTCCACCGCGACCAGCCGCCCGTCGAGCGTGGCGAGGATGATCTTGTCCTTCCACGCCGCAATGCCGCGCGCCGACGGGCCGCAGCAGGCGAGGCGCGCCCATTCGGGGCCAACCTGGGGATCGAAGGTCCACAGCTTCTTGCCGGTCTTGCCGTCGTATGCAGTGACGACGTTGTAGATGCTCTCGTTGTAGAGCACGCCGTCGATCACCAGCGGGCTCGCCTGCACGCCCCGGTAGGTCTCAAGGTCGTCATACCAGGCGAGGCCGAGGTCTTTGACGGTATTCTCGTTGATCTGGTCCAGCGGGCTGAAACGCTGCTCATCCCATGTGCGGCTGTAGCTGAGCCAGTCGCCGACATTGGCCGGCGCATCGAGGTGGCGCATGGTCCGGCCGTCGACAGTCTGTCCGCCGACGGTCTGGGCCGTAGCGGCCGAAAAGCATGCGGCCAGCGCCGCCATCGCGCACAGCGCCGATCCCGCGATCCTGCGGTGCAACCCGTACATCATCCCGCATCCCTCTCTTGTAGGTGAAACGCTTACGGTCCAGACGGGGGGCTGGCAACGCGGGAGAGCGAACGATGACGCGGGCATTGGCGGGCACCATCGCGGCGGCCCTGCTGTGCGGGTGCATGACCGTACAGGCTCAGCCGGAGCCGATCGACATCCCGATAAACGGCACACGCGTGTTCCCCGAGAGCATCACTTCGGACGCGGTGGGGAACCTCTACAACAGCAGCAACAACGGCACGATCTATCGCACCGTCCCCGGTGGCAAGAGCGCCGAACCGTGGATCGTGCCGACTGCCGAAAACGGCCTCACGTCGCTGCTCGGCGTGTTCGCGGACGAGCGGCACGGCACGCTGTGGGCTTGCAACAATCCAGGCTTCGGCACGCCGCCGGCGCCGGGCGCGGTGTCTAGCGTGAAGGCTTTCGCCCTCAAGACCGGACGCTTTCAGGCAAGCTACGATTTCCCTGCCGGCAAACCGGCAGCGTGCAACGACATCGCCATCGCCGCGGACGGCGCGGTGTGGGCGAGCGAAACCGCCTCGGGGCGAATCTTCTTTCTGCCCGAAGGCGTGCCCAAAGGCGACAGGGCGCTGGTGCTGTTCGCCGAAGCACCCGACCTGGTCGGCATCGATGGACTGGCATTTTCCGGCGACGGCACGCTCTACATCAACAACGTGCGCCAGAACCTGCTCCAGCGCGTCAACCGTAAGGCCGACGGCAGCTATGCCGGGCTGACCACCCTCACGCTCAACGACAGGCTCAACGGGCCCGACGGGCTACGCTCCATCGGCGGCAGCAAGTTCCTCCAGGCGGAAGGGCCGGGCGGGCGCGTGGCGCTGATCGAGGTCAGCGGCGACAGCGCGACGGTAACGCCGCTCAAGACCGGGCTCGATTCCTCGCCCGCGGTCACCCGCGTCGGCAACGTGGGTTACGCGACCGAGGGCAAGATCAACTACCTCTTCGACCCCGCGCTGCGCGACAAGGACCCCGGCGCGTTCACGATCCGCGCGTTCGCACTTCCCGATAACCTCTGACACGACTTTCGAAAGGACCGCTCCCGATGGCTCGTATTCTGGTGCTTTACTATTCGTCCTACGGCCACATCGCGCAGATGGCCGACGCCGTCGCCGAAGGCGCGCGGCAGGCAGGCCATGACGCCGACGTCTTGCGCGTGCCAGAGACAGCACCCCCCGAAGTCGCCGAGGGCGCGGGCTTCCGGGTAGCCGACCATCACGCCGAAATCTCCGGAATCGATGCGCTGCCACAATACGACGGGATCGTGGTCGGCGCGCCCACCCGCTTCGGGCGCATCCCGAGCCAGATGGCGGCGTTCCTCGATCAGGCCGGCGGGCTGTGGTTCACCGATGCGCTGGTCGGCAAAGTCGGTGCCGCGTTCACGTCGACTGCCGCACAGCACGGCGGGCAGGAGACGACGCTGTTTTCGATTCTGACCAATCTTCTGCACTTCGGCATGACCGTGGTCGGGCTCGATTACGGCTTCAAGGGCCAGAACGGGATCGACGTGGTGCGCGGCGGCTCACCCTATGGAGCAACGACGATCGCCAACAACGACGGCTCCCGCCTGCCGAGCGATGTCGAGCTGGACGGCGCGCGCCATCTCGGCCGACGCGTGGCGGAGACGGCGGCGAAGCTCTCCGCCTAAAGCGCTTCCGCAGCTTCGCCGATCGCGGTCCAGATCGCGGCCAGGTCGTCGTCGGAAATGCAGTACGGCGGCATCACGTAGACGGTGTTGCCAAGCGGGCGCAGGAGCACGTCCGCTTCGCGGAAGCGCGCGAGCAGCCTGGGGCCGAGGTCGGACAGGTAGTCGCCGCCCGGTTCGCCCAGCTCGAGCGCCGCGATGGTTCCGCATTGGCGCGGGTTCTGCACGGCTCTGTGTCCGGCCAATGCGGCGAGGTGGCCGCTTTGCCGGTTCGCCAGATCGGCGATGCGTTGACGCACCGGCTCCTCGCGCCAGATCGCGAGGTTCGCCGCCGCCGCCGCGCAGGCGATGGGGTTCGCGGTGTAGCTCGACGAATGGAAGAAGGTCCGGGTGCGGTCAGTCGAATAGTGCGCGTCCCAGATCGCCTCGCTCGCGAGCGTTACTGCCAGCGGCAGCGAGCCGCCCGTGAGGCCTTTGGAAAGGCACATCAGGTCTGGCGCGACGCCGGCCTGCTCGCAGGCGAACAGCGTGCCGGTGCGGCCCCAGCCGGTCATCACTTCGTCGGCGATGAAGAGTGTGCCATAAGTCGCGCAAATCGCACGTAAGTCGCGCAAGACGTCCGGGGAATACATCAGCATTCCACCCGCCCCGAGCACCAACGGCTCGATGATCAGCGCGGCGGCTCCGCCGCGGCATTCCTGCTCGAGCAGATCGAGCGTTTGCTGCGGATCGTCGGGAAAGGGAATCCGTCCGACATCGAATAGCAACGGCGCATAAGCGGCGTTGAACACCCCCCGCGCGCCGACCGACATCGCGCCGATGGTGTCGCCATGATAGCTGTGGTCCATCACCACGATGCGATTGCGCCGCTCACCCCGGTTTGCCCAGAAGCCGAGCGCCATCTTCAGCGCCACCTCGACGCTGGTCGAGCCGGAATCGGAAAAGAACAACCGCGTAAGGCCTTCGGGAGCGAGACGCACCACCTCGCGCGCGACCTCTTCCGCCGGCTCGTGCGTCCAGCCGGCGAAGATCACCTGATCGACCCCTCCCGCCTGCGCGCGGATCGCAGCGACGATCTTCGGATGGCAGTGGCCGTGGGTGGTCACCCACCAGCTCGAGATAGCATCGACGATGCGCCGGCCATCGGCGGTGTAGAGCGCCGCGCCTTCACCGCGCACGATCTCCGGGATAGGTTCGCCGAGGCCGTGCTGCGTGAACGGGTGCCAGACCGGCGATTGGCTCACACGAAATCCCCGAGCGAAAAATGCTGCGCGAAGGCCGCGGTAAAATGTTGAAATGTATCGAGTACCGACAGTCGCCCAAGATGCTTCGCCCGGCCGATACTGCAGATCGCCTCTTCCGCCGCCGCATCGCCATCGCCGATGAAGGCGACGCCGTGCACCGGCACGTCGCGCGCCCGCAGCGCCTCCAGCGTCAGTAGCGAATGGTTGATCGTCCCGAGCGCGGTGCGGGCGACGACGATCGCCGGCAGGCCCCAGCGCGCGAAGACATCGGCGTAGAGCATATCCCCGCCGAGCGGGACCAGCGCCCCGCCCGCGCCTTCCACCACCAATGGCCGCTGTGGCGGCAGTGCCAGCCGATCCGGATCGATCGTAACCCCGTCGATCTCGGCCGCGCGGTGGGGAGAGCATGGCGTCGTCAGGCGGTAGGCCTCGGGCAGCACACGCTCCGCCGGCACGCCCAATGCCGCGACGGTCGCGGCATCGCCGCCTTCGTCGAGCCCGGCTTGCACCGGCTTCCAGTAATATCCGCCGATCAGCGCGGTGAGCCCCGCCGCGAACACGGTCTTGCCCACGCCGGTGTCGGTTCCGGTAACGACGAATGCAGTCATTGGAGTTCTAAAGCGCGCTTGCGAGCGCCGCCGCAAGCCCATCGACTTCAGCGGTGGAAGCATTGAGCGTCAGCGAGATGCGCAGCCGCGCGGTGCCTTGCGGTACCGTCGGCGGGCGAATGCCCCGCACGTCGAAGCCCGCCGCACGCACCTTCTTCGCCACATCCATCGTCCGCGCGTCCTCGCCGACGATCAAAGGCACGATCTGCGATCCGCCGATTGTCGCTCCCAGCGGCTCGAGCATTCGCTCCCCGTGCAGGATCAGCGCGCGCAGGGCATCGCGGCGCTCAGGCTCGTCGGCACAGATCCGTAGAGCCTCGCGCGCCGCCGCCGCCATCAGCGGGCTCGGCGCGGTCGAAAAGATGAAGCCCCGCGCGCGGTTGACGAGATGGTCGCGCATCACTCGCGGCCCGCACAGCAGCGCGCCTTCGCAGCCAAGACCCTTGCCGCAAGTGTGCAGCGTGATGAGGTTGGGCATCGGGCGCAATTCGGCGGCGAGGCCCTTCCCGTCGGGCCCGAACACCCCGGTTGCGTGGGCCTCATCGACCAGCAGCACGGCCTCGTGCCGCCGCGCCACCTCCACCAGCGCGCGCAAGGGGGCCAAGTCGCCGTCCATCGAATAGAGGCTCTCAACCACGATCCACGCACGCCCTTTGCCGCCTCGTTCGCGCCATCCACCGATCGCGTCGGCGAAGGCATCGGCATCGTTGTGCGCCGCCGCGACCGCTTCCGCCCGCGCCAGCCGCAGCCCTTCGTGGACGCTGGCGTGAATCAGCCCGTCGTAGACGATCAGATCGCCGCGTTGCGGCAGGGTCGAAACGAGCGCGCTGTTCGCGCCATAGCCGGTGGCGAACCACAGCGCCGTCTCGCTGCCGAAGAACGCCGCCGCCTCGGCTTCGAGCGCTTCGTGCTCCGGATGGTTGCCACGCAGCAAGCGCGAGCCGCCCGAACCCACCGGCGCGCCGCGCGCGATCGCCGCATCGATCGCGCGCTTCAACCGCGGCGAGCCAGCGAGCGCGAGGTAATCGTTCGACGCGAAATCGACACCCTCGCGCGGCGCGAGCGAGCGCAGCCGCGCCCTCTCGGCCAGCGCGGCCAGATCGGCGCGCTGGGCCGCGAAAGCATCGGTGCGCGTGGAATGCATCAGGCTCCTTTCGCCCAGGCGTCGAAGTCGAAGCTCGATTCGACCACGATGAAGATATTCGAAACCGCAGTCAGCAGGTTGGTGACGTGCCCTTTGCCGGTGGTGTCCTCGAGATAGACGAGGTCGCCCTTTCCGATCGGCACGCTTGTCCCGTCACCGAAATCGGCCCGGATGTCGCCTTTGACGTTGATCGTGAACAGCTTGCGCGGCGCGGTGTGCCAGTCCTCCACCCCTTGCGAGATGCAGCCCATGCGTACCTCGGCGATCGGCAGGGGGCCGGGCGTGCCGAGCACCGAAACTTTCTCGTACCGGCTCTTGCCGTCGGGCGTGGCGGTAACCTTGATCACTTCGAGCAGGCCTGGCGGGCACTGCCGGGCGGACTCCGGCGTCACCGGCCGTTCCTCGGCGGCCGATCCCCGCACGGCCATCCCGGCAAAAGCAGTCATCAACGTCGCGCCCGCGAGCATATTGCGCCGGTTCGTTTCCATTTCCCTCTCCTCCGCATGATGCAGGAGGGCTTAGCCCGGCCCGGCGCCGCGCTCAATCACGCGGGCGGCTGGCCAGCCCATTCGAGCAGATCGAAGTCATCCGGCACGACGACATAGAGATTGGCCACCGCCGAGAGAAACCGGGTGAAGTGTCCGGTGCCGGTCATGTCCTCGATGAACACGAGGTCGCCCTTGCCGATGCGGACCTTGCTTCCGTCACCCAGCTCGGTTTCGAGATCACCCACGGCGTTGATGGTGAAGCGCTTGGTCGGCACGTTGCCCCAGCGCCCATCACCCGCGCCGATGCTGCTCGCTTCGACCGAGATCGCCGGAATCGGCTTACGCGCGCCGTAGACCTTGACCCGGCTCGCCTGCGATTTGCCATCGGGCCCGACATGGATGCGCAACACTTCGAGCAGTCCGGGCGGCGCGGGGCCAACCGGAGCAGCGCCGGCCGGCGGGGCGGCGAGCATCGTTCCGAGCAGCGCCCCGCCCACCAGCATCTCGCGACGATCGATCCCCATTGGCGTCTCCTTCGCGCTGCCATATCGGCGCGGCAGCGCAATTGCCATGACTGCTCGAAGCGCCTATATCGGCCCGCGCGCCCCGCCCCGTGCGAAGCACCCGCTTCGTTCGCCGGGGCGCTCCTATTTTTCGGCCCGCATTCGGCCCAGTCAGGAAGCCCCTCAATGTCCCGTCGCCGCCAGATCTACGAAGGCAAGGCCAAGATCCTCTATGAAGGCCCGGAGCCCGGCACGATCATCCAGTATTTCAAGGACGACGCCACCGCGTTCAACGCGCAGAAGAAGGGCACAATCCAGGGCAAGGGGGTGATCAACAACCGGATCTCCGAGCACGTGTTCACGCGCCTGTCGCATATTGGCATCCCCACGCACTTCATCCGCCGCCTCAACATGCGCGAGCAGCTGGTGCGCCAGGTCGAAATCATCCCGCTCGAAGTGATCGTGCGCAACGTCGCCGCGGGCTCGCTCAGCCAGCGCCTTGGGATCGAGGAAGGCGAGCCGCTGCCGCACACCCTGATCGAGTACTGCCTGAAGGACGACGCGCTCGGCGATCCGAAGGTCTCCGAGGAGGAGATCGCCTGCTTCGGTTGGGCCAACAACGAGGAAATGCAGGACATCTCGTCGATGGCGATCCGCATCAACGATTTCATGTCGGGCATGTTCGCCGCGATCGGTATCCGCCTGATCGATTTCAAGCTCGAATTCGGGCGTGTGTGGGACGGCGACTATTCCCGCATCATCCTGGCCGACGAGATCAGCCCCGACGGCTGCCGACTGTGGGACGTGGTGAGCGGCGAGAAGCTCGATAAGGACCGCTTCCGTCGCGACCTCGGCGGTGAAGAGGAAGCGTATCAGGAAGTCGCGCGCCGCCTCGGCCTGCTGCAGGGCGACGATGGAACCCCGGGCGAAGTGTTCGATCTATCGAGCCATCGCAGCAAGCTGCGACACCCCAAGAAATAGTCAATAACGCCATATCCGGGGACTGCGCCGCCACCGGGAATTGCGTTTTTTGCCTTGATGATCGGCCACTTGTGGCCATGATGACTCCCAAGGGACGGGGGGACATCATGCGTTTTACTGGATACTTGCTGGCGACGATCTGTTTGGCGACTGCGGCGACCGCGGCGGAAAACGCCACTGTCGAGCGCGGACCGGTGCCGTCGTGGGCCGTGCAGTCCGAACTCATGCCGGTGCCCGAAGATGCCAGTGGCCTGGTGTTTGTGCGCCGTCAGGATGCGCTGATACACATCGATGGCGACGGGCAATCGAGCTTCTTCGGATACCGCATCAAAATCCTCCATTCGAATGCCCTCTCGCTGGGCAACGTGGGCATTGTCTGGAACCCTTCTGCCGGGGCACCGACCGTACACGCCGTGACGATTTATCGTGGCGGTGAGGCGATCGACGTGCTGGCGAACACAAAGTTCGAAGTCTTGCGGCGCGAAGACCAGCTGGAGGCGGCAGCGCTCGACGGCAACTTGACCGCCGTGCTCAAGGTGCCCGATCTGCGTATCGGCGATGAACTGGAGATCGCATTTACCACGCGCTCCAAGGACCCGACGCTAGGGAATGACAGCTTTGGCATCCTCGCTTTCCTGCCCGAGCTTGCACCCGGCCGCTTTCGCATGGGGCTGAGCTGGGATCAGGGCAAAGAACCGAAGATCAAACCCACTCCGGATTTGATACCGTTCGCGCGACGCAGCCCAACATCCCTCGATTTCGCGCTGGATAATCCGGCGTCGCTCTCGCCGCCGAAGGATGCGCCGCCGAGATACGCGTGGCAACGAGCGGTCGAGTACAGCGATTTCGCCGATTGGGCCGATATTTCGCGCCGCTTTCATCCCCTTTTCGCAGAGGCGGCGAGATTGACGCCCGGATCGGAGCTCAGGAAGGAAGCGGCCGCGATTGCCGCAGCCAACCAGACGCAACTGGCGCGCGCCAGCGCCGCCCTCAAGCTCGTTCAGCAGGAGGTGCGCTATATCTACGTCGGGCTGGATGGTGGCAACTTCATGCCTGCGGACGCGGATGAGACCTGGCAGCGACGGTATGGCGACTGCAAGGGCAAGTCGACGCTATTACTGGCTCTCTTGGCCGAGCTTGGCATCGAGGCAGAAGCCGTGTTGGCGAGCAATTCCGGCATCGACGATGGTCTCGAGCAGCGCTTGCCGAACCCCGCGATGTTCGATCATGTGCTAGTAAGAGCGAAGCTCGACGGCGGGACTTACTGGCTCGACGGCACGTTGCCGCCGGTCGCAACGCCAAGCCTCGACCCCATCATGCCTTATCGCTGGGTGTTGCCGCTAAGCAAAGCAGGCACGGAAATCGAACCGTTGCCACGGCATCCCGATACGCATCCGACCGACCTGTCGTTATATGACATCGATGCATCCGCGGGGTTCGACCAGCCGGCGAAAGTCGCCGGCACCACGATCGTGCGGGGAATCAAGGGGCTCCAGCAGCAAGTCCAGTTTTCCGGCATCAGTCACAGCCAACTGGTCAATGCCTTCAGGCAGGAACTTGTCGGTGAAACCTGGCAGACCATCGACGACGTCACCTATCGCTATGACGTGCCCTCGCGCGCCAGCGTCTTGACGATCAGCGGAACCTGGACGGTCGATTGGGACGACGATGGTGACGGGAAACGATCGCTCTCGCTTCCCGGCGGTGGCTTCAGTCCGCCCGAGCGCCGTTTACGTGCCGCCGAGCAGGACCAGGACGTACCGTTCTACAAGGCGCCCGACTACGATTGCAACGTGACGACGGTACGGGTGCCCAGCGCGACGAAGCTCGCCAACTGGTCCGTCAATTCTGCATATGACACGGAGTATTTCGGCGGGCGATATCATCGCGCGTTCGAGAAGCGGGACGGGACGATCCGCATGATCCGCGGCTTTCGCGTGCAGCGGCCGGAGATATCGGCCGCCGCTGCCCGGGCGGATAATTCGCGGGTAGGCCAGTTCGACAACTCGATGGCTTGGATCTACTATGATGCGAAGAATATCGACAGCGCCATCTCGAAAGGTGTTCGCGTTCCCGCTGTGAACGAGATCGACTGGACGACGGAAGACGCGGCGTGCCTGCCGGGAGAATTCTCGCACTGATCGGTGAGTGCGCCCCCACGTTCATCTTCTTGCCATGCGCCCGCTCATAGGGCAGCCCGTGTGACGGTGAGGGTGTTCCGCTTCCTGTTGGCCTTGTTGTTGGCCGCGCTTGTTCCGGCGCAGCCGGCGTTCGCGCAGGCCGCGCCGACGCAGGCGGCGACGGGGGCGAGCGAACCCGTATGGCCGTTCGAGAAAAGCGACCTCCCACTCGATCCCGGCTACCGTTTCTCGGTGCTTCCCAACGGCCTGCGGGTGATCGTGCGGCAGAATTCCTCCCCCGCGAGCCAGGCGGTGGTGCGGCTCTACATCGGCGCGGGCTCGCTCTCGGAAACCGATGGAGAACGCGGTTACGCGCATTTCGTCGAACATATGGCGTTCAACGGATCGGCCAATGTGCCCGAAGGGGAGATGGTGCGCCTGCTCGAGCGCAAAGGGCTGGCGTTCGGCGCTGACACCAACGCTTCGACCAACTTCGAACTCACGCTCTACAAGCTCGACCTGCCGCGCACCGATCCGGAGCTGATCGACACAGCGCTGATGCTGATGCGCGAAACCGCGAGCGCGCTGACCTTCGATCCCGAGGCTGTCAATCGCGAGCGCGGCGTGGTGATGTCCGAGCTGCGCAACGGCCGCACTTACGCGCTCGCCAATACGGAAGACCGCTTCGCATTCCTGTATCCCGGCGCGCGGTTCGTGAACCGGCTTCCGATTGGTACAGTCGAGAGCCTGCAGGGAGCGACCGCCGCCGGCCTGCGGGCATTCTGGCAGCGCGAATATCGCCCCGGCAATGCAGCGCTGGTGGTGATCGGCGATTTCGACCCCGCAGCGGTCGAGGCCCAGATCAGGCAGCATTTCGCCGACTGGCAAGCGCCCGGTGGCGAGGAGAAGGTCGACGCCGGACCAGTGGACGTCGCGCGTGCCGGGCAGACCGATGTCTACGTCGACCCGGCGCTGGCCGAGCGCGTGACGATCTCGCGCAACGCGCCCTGGATCGACGAGCCCGATACGGTCGAGAAACGCCGCACCGGCGTGCTGCGCCAGATCGGCTACGGCATTATCAATCGCCGACTCCAGCGCATCGCCCGCGGCGCGGATGCGCCATTCCGCGACGGGGGTTTCGGCACCAGCGACGTGTTCGAAGCAGGACGCACCACCAGCCTGATCATCGATGCCGGCGACGGCGAATGGCGCGAAGGCATGGGCGCTGCCGTGCGCGAATATCGCAAGGCCCTGTCGCTAGGCTTCACCCAGGCGGAAATCGACGAACAGGTCGCCAACTTGCGCACCGGGTTGGAAAATTCGGTCGCCAACGCCGCCACCCGCTTCCACGGCACGTTCGAGCGCGCGGTGCTGCAGATGCTGACGGACGATATCGTGCCCACCACGCCCGAAAGCGGGCTCGAGCGGTTCGAGGCGATGGCCGGCGACATCACCCCGGCCAATGTCCTCGCCGCGCTTACCACGGAGGCCGTGCCGCTCGCCGATCCGCTGATCCGCTTCGAGGGCCGCAAGGCTCCCGAAGGCGGGGTCGAAGCGCTGCGCGCGGCATGGACCGAGGCGGTCGCGGCGCCGGTCGAGGCGGGGGCGCAGGCCAGTCTGGGCGATTTCGGCTACACCGATTTCGGCGTGCCCGGAAAAGTGGTGAGCGATGCCACCGAACCGCTGCTCGGCATTCGCACCCTACGCTTCGCCAACGGGGTTCGCCTCAACCTCAAGCACACCGACCTCGAACGCGACCGCGTGCGGGTCGAGATGAACATTGACGGCGGCAAGATGCTCGACACCCGCGCCGATCCCCTCGCGACCGCGCTGGTCTCATCGATGGTGCGCGGCGGACTGGGCAAGCATTCGTTCGACGAGCTCGAGACGATCCTTGCCGGCCGCAGCGTGGGAATGGCATTCGACGATGTCGACGAGACATTCCGCGCGGTCGCAACGACCACTCCGCGCGATCTCGAGCTGCAGCTCCAGCTGTTCGCGGCGACGCTGACCGATCCCGGCTACCGGCCCGAGGCCGAGCAGCGCTATCGCCGCGACATCGGCAATTTCTTCGCCCAGCTCAACGCCACGCCCAACGCTGCGCTGTCGAATGCGCTCGGTGGGATCCTGTCGGATGGCGATCCGCGCTTCACGCTGGCGAAGGAAGCCGATTACCGCGCGCTGACCTTCGCCAGGCTCAAGCAGGACATTTCCGACCGGCTTGCACACGGCGCGATCGAGATCGCGCTGGTCGGCGATTTCGACGAAGCGCAAGCGATCGATTTCGTGGCCAGGACGCTGGGCGCGCTGACCGTACGCGAGGCCGACTTCCGCCCTTACGCCGATAATCGCACGCGGCCGTTCGCCACCGAGCGCGACCGTCGCGTGGTGCGCCATACCGGCGAGGCCAATCAGGCATTGCTGCGCTTCACCTGGCCCACCCGCGACGATGCCGACGCGCATGAAAGCAGCGTGCTCGAGCTGCTCGAACGCGTGACCCGGATCGCGCTGACCGACGAGCTGCGCGAGCGGCTGGGCGAAACCTATTCCCCAGGCGTCAGCGCCAGCCAATCGGACGTGTGGACCGATTACGGGACCTTCGCGATCGCCGCCGGAGTCGACGTCAAGGATATCGATGCGGCGCGCACGGCAATGCTGGCGACAGTCGCCGCGCTCGCGGCGAGCCCGCCCGATGCGGATCTTATCGACCGGGCGCGGCGGCCACTGCTCGAAGCCTACGACAACGCGCTCAAGAGCAACGGAAGCTGGATGACGCTGGTCGATCGCGCGCAGAGCCGCCCGGAGGACATCCGGCGGTTCGTTTCGGCCAGGCAGCGGATCGAGGCGATCACCGCCGCGGAACTGCAGGCGGCGGCCGCGAAATACCTGACCCCGGCGGCCGCGGTCGAGATCGACGTGCTGCCGGAAGCGAACGCGAGCTAGGTCTGCAAATCCCTTCCGTTCGGGGGAGAGGAACTAGCGCAACGCCCCCAGCACCAGATCGCTGGCCTTTTCGCCGATCATGATCGCGGTGGCGTTGGTGTTGCCTTGCGGGATGGTCGGCATGACCGACGCGTCGGCGATCCACAGGCCCTCGATACCACGCAGCTTGAGGTCCGGCCCCACCACTGCCGCCTTATCGCTCGCCGCGCCCATCTTTGCGGTGCCGACCGGGTGGAACATCGGTATCGTCGCCGCGCGGACGTAGCCGGCCAGCGCCTCGGGACTATCGGCGGCAGTGCCGGGGCGCACTTCGCTGGTGACGAACGGCGCGAGCGCCGGCTGGGCGACAATCCTGCGCGCGATCTCGATCCCTTCGACAAGTTGTGCCGCATCGTCGTCGCGGGCGAGCAACTGGTGCTCGATCTTCGGCTTGTCCGCCGGATCGGCCGAGCGCAGCGAAACCCGCCCGCGACCACTCGGTCGCATCAGCCCGACCAGCGTGGTGATCGCCGAACCCGGCCGCAGCGCGAGGTTGCCTTGCGGCGTGATATCGAACGCGAAGGCCGAGAACGCGATTTGCAGGTTCGGCGCAGGCAGGTCCTTGCGGCTCTTCACGAATGCCTGAGCATGGCCGATGCCGGTCGTCAGCGCGCCGCTGCCTGCACATGCCAGCTTGAACACCTGCAGCACTCCCGCAAGGCCCGTGGCGTCGAGGTTGAGGGTTCGGGCCGAGACCTCGTGAACCAGGTGGACGGCCGAGTGCTCTTGCAGGTTGCCGCCGACACCCGGCAGGTCTTTCACCACCGCGATGCCATACTCGTTGAGGTGCTTTGCCGGCCCGATGCCGGACAGCATCAGCAAACGCGGGGTGTTGAGCGCGCCGGCGGAGAGCACCACGCCCTCGCGCGCGCGGATCGTCCGTTCCTCTCCGTTGCGTCGCAGCGCCACCCCGGTCGCCCGACCATCCGCGATCTCGATCCGGAGCACTTCGGCCCGGTCGAGCACTTCCAGGCCGTCGGGTGGCGGCGAAAGGTAAGCGGCAGCGGTGGAGGAACGCAGGCCGCGACGCTGCGACACCTGGATCATGTCGACGCCTTCGGCCGTCTCGCCATTGAGGTCGGGCGAGCGCGGGATGCCCGCCTGCTCGGCCGCCTCGATCCACCGCTCGGTCACGTCGTAGCGCGAACGAACCTCGCTCACGGAGACCGGCCCGCCTTGCCCGCGCCATTCGTCGGCGCCGCGGGCGTTATCCTCGAGCCGGCGGAAGTACGGCAGCACGCCGGCATAATCCCAGCCGGTGGCGCCCAGTTCGGCCCAATGGTCGTAGTCCCAGCGGTGGCCGCGGACGAACATCATGCCGTTGATCGTGCTGCCGCCACCCAGGCGCTTGCCCGCCGGCCACACGTCGGGCCGTCCGCCAACCGAGGGGTCGGGTTCCGCCATGTAGCACCAGTCGAAACTGGGCTTGAACACCAGCCCGCTCATCAGCGCGGGGATCATCGTGCGGATATCGCGTGCCGCGCTGCCCGCCTCCACCAGCAGTACCCGCTTGCCGCCCTCGACCAGCCGGGCGGCGCAGGCGGCACCCGCCGAACCGCCGCCGACAACGATCAGGTCGGGATGGTATTCGCTCATTCCGAACGCTCCCACACACCCTTGCCCGGTAGCCGCTCGCGGTCATGCGGGGTGCCGAGGTCGATCTCGGGCCCGATCGGATAGATGCGGTTCCGATCGGTCAGCGCGTAGTAATTGCGCTTGATGTCCTCGAGCTTCACCGTCTTCGCGATGCCGGGCCATTGGTAGAGTTCGCGCAGGTAATTTCGCAGCGCCGGATAGTCCTCGAGCCGCCGCAGGTTGCACTTGAACGCGCCGTGATAGCCCACATCGAACCGCACCAGCGTGGTGAACGCACGCCAGTCCGCCTCGGTCAGATATTCGCCAGTGAGATAGCGTGTGCCTTCGAGCTGCGCGTCCATCGCGTCGAGCGTCTCGAACACCTGGCGCGCCGCTTCTTCATAGGCTTTCTGCGACCCGGCGAAGCCCGCGCGATACACCCCGTTGTTGAGCGTGGGATAGATCAGGTCGTTCCAGCGATCGATCTCGCCGCGCAGCGCCTCGGGATAGAAGTCGAGCCGGTTGCCGGTGACCCCGTTGAATGCCGAATTGAACATGCGGATGATATCCGCGCTCTCGTTGTTGACGATCCGGCCGGTTTTCTTGTCCCACAACGTCGGCACGGTGGCCTTGCCGGTGTAATGCGGATCGTGCTCCTGATAGACCCGGTAAAGCGGATGCGGCACTTCGAACGGCGGGATCGTGTCGTCCTGGAAGACCCACCCGTCGTTGCCGATCACTCCGTGCGATGCGGACAGGGACACCACGTCTTCAAGCCCCTTGAGCACGCGATAGGCCGTCACCCGCGACGCCCACGGGCACACCCAGGCGATGAACAGGTGATAACGCCCGGCCTCGGCGGGAAACTCCGCGTCTGGGTCCGGCGAGATCCACGACCGCAACGGGCTGTCGATCCGGCGAAAGCGGCCATCCGGGCCGACCTCCTCGGCCGCCGGAGCGCTATCCACCCAATTGCCGTCGACCAGTTGCATCGCATCCTCCCGATTCCCCTCGCCTCTTAGCAGGCCGGCGAAGCGGGAGAAGCGTCACGGGCGCAGGGCAATCCGCCAGCTTGCCGTGAACATCCACTCGTCGGTGTAGGAGGCGACCGTCCGGTCGATCACCCGCGCGGCTTCCAGCCCGAGCATGCCCTTGTCCTTCCACGCCGCGCGGAATCCCGCGCCCGCCGAACCCAGATCGATATCGGCGCCGCCGAAGCCCGCCCGTTCGAGCAGGCGCACCGAATAGGTATCTCTTATTTAATTTCCTAGGCAACATACTTGATTCCTGGGCGATTGGCCGCGTTTCCAGGCCAAGGCGCTCAAGCAGCGAGGAGTTCCTCGGCGCCCGGGCTGTTCTCCAGCAATTCAATCAGCCCGCGTTCGGCACCGCTTAGCCACCTGGACTTGCGCGGCATCTTCAGCGCCGCGCGCCACTTCTCCTGCCGTTCCACCAACGCCAGCACCGCGGGGTGGATGTAGCTCTGCCGCGCGATGGCGGGGGTGTTGCCGAGCCGCTCGGCCACGCCCTCGCTCAGCGCCTTGATCGTCAGCTGGCCCCTGGCCTTGGCGAGCAGCTCGAACCCGATCGCGCTCGCGTGCCAGGTGCGGAAGTTCTTCGCGGTAAAATCGCCGCCCATCGTTTCACGCAAGTAATCGTTGACCTCGGCCGAGCCGACCGCATGTGGCTCGCCATCGCCGTTTATATATTGGAACAGGTTCTGACCGGGCAGGTCATCCATTTTGCGGACGAAGTGGGCGAGCCGCCGGTCGGTCACCGTCACTTCGCATAGCTTGCCGCTCTTGGCCTTGAAGCGCAGCTTCACCGTCTGGCCCGAAACCGTGGCATGGCGCCGGCGCAGCGTCGTCGCGCCGAAGCTCTTGTTGGCCTTCGCGTAACTCTCGTTCCCCACGCGCACCACGCCGAGGTCGAGCAGCCGGATCACGCTGGCGATCGCGCGCTCGCGGCTGAGGCCGCGCTCGCCAAGATCGGCTTCGACCCGCTTGCGCAGCTTTGCCAGCAGCTTGCCGAAGTCGGCGCACCCGTCGAACTTCTCGGCGTCCTGTCGCGCCCGGTAATGCGGGTTATAGCGGTATTGCTTGCGGCCCTTGTCGTCGATGCCGGTCGCCAGGATGTGGCCGTTTGCCGAGGGGCAGAACCAGGCGTTCCCATAGGCCGGCGGCAGGCCCACCTTGTTGAGCCGGTCGATCTCGTCACGATCGATGATGCGGTTGCCCTCGGGATCGAAATAGGCCCACGCCCGCCCCGCGCGCTTGCGCGTGATGCCGGGCGTGGCATCATCCGAA
Organism: uncultured Sphingomonadaceae bacterium; assembly: GCA_964401045.1. Taxonomy (GTDB): domain Bacteria; phylum Pseudomonadota; class Alphaproteobacteria; order Sphingomonadales; family Sphingomonadaceae; genus CAYNXB01. The sequence goes on from CAYNXB010000032.1 coordinate 26,395, forward strand.
TAGCGCAGTTTCGCGGGGCTTTTCTTGCGCTTGGCAGGCATCGAAGCCGGGAACGTGCGGTGCGCTCTTGCGGTTCCGCACGGGGACCGCCATTTCCGCCCACAACCCGAAATCCGAGGAGGCCCTTGCGCATGTCCGATGTCTACACTCCGCCCGAGGTCTGGGACTACGATCCCGCCAACGGCGGCCAGTTCGCCGGCATTAACCGCCCGACCGCGGGCGCGCGCGAGGAGCACGAGCTGCCAGTGGGCGAGCATCCCTTCCAGCTCTATTCGCTGGGCACGCCCAATGGCATGAAAGTGACGATCATGTTCGAGGAGCTGCTCGAAGCGGGCTTCTCGGAAGCGGAATACGACGCGTGGATGATCAAGATCTTCGCGTCTGACCAGTTCTGGTCAGGCTTCGTCGATTTGAACCCCAACTCGAAGATCCCCGCGCTGCTCGACCGTTCGGGTCCCGAGCCGTTCCGCGTGTTCGAGAGCGGCGCGATCCTCGTCCACCTGGCGGAAAAGTTCGATTACCTTCTGCCGAAGACCAACCCGGCACGCGCCGAGACGATGAGCTGGCTGATGTGGCAAATGGGCAGCGCCCCGTTCATGGGCGGCGGCTTCGGCCATTTCTACGTCTACGCGCCCGAGCGCTACAAGTACCCGATCGACCGTTACGCGATGGAAACCAAGCGGCTGTTCGCTGTCGCCGACATGCAGCTCGCGAAGACCGAGTACCTCGCGGGCGGTGCCTATTCGATCGCCGACATCGCCGCCTACACCTGGCTCGGCAACCTCTACCACGGCGCGTACAACGGCGCGGACAAGTTCCTCTCTCTGCACGAATACGAGAACGTCGGCCGCTGGGTGAAGGCGATCGACGCGCGCCCCGGCGCGATCCGGGGGCGGTTGGTCAACACCCAGAACGGCCTCGCCGAACGCCACTCTGCAGCCGACTTCGACACCATCGAGGATCGCAGTCTGTTCGATCCGGTGAGGAAGCACGCCGACGTTTAGGGAATTACCAAGACCAGCCGTGGCTGCCCATGACGGCGGCGGCGATTACCACCAAGGCAAGCGCCAGTAGGAGCCGGTGCATCCATTCCATCCGCGCGAACGTGCGCGCGGGATCGGCTGGATGCGCCATCCTGCGGTGGAGGACGAATGGCTCGATCACGAACAGCATCAGCGCGAAGACCGCCCACAGGCACACCATCGCGTGCATCCACCAGAACCGGGGGTCCTCGAAGCGGCTCCACATGTCGGCCCGCCACACCATCCACAGGCCGCTGGCACCCGCGAGCAGCACCCACATGCGCGCCTGCGGAGCGAAGCGTTCCTCGAACCGGTGGAATGCAGCGAGCCGCTCGTCCGCGCGCGTGGAGCGGCGGATCGCCGGCATCGCGACGCTGGTCACGAACGCCACTCCGCCGATCCACATCACCAGCGACAAGACGTGTATCGCGCGCGCGAGAATAAAATCGTCCATGCGGGCACGCTATCAGGACGCGACCCGGGCATCCATTGCAAGGCGCGCAACCACCCTTTCCTTCGCGGCAACTGCGGTTATAGGGCGCTCACGCTGCTGGGGCGTCGCCAAGTGGTAAGGCACCGGTTTTTGGTACCGGCATTCGCAGGTTCGAATCCTGCCGCCCCAGCCAGTT
>CAYNXB010000033.1:0-28029 GCA_964401045.1 uncultured Sphingomonadaceae bacterium
GATCTCGATGCAGCTCGAAGACCTGGTCAAGTCGCTCGGTCACGAGATCTGTGGCACCGCCGCCACCCGCACCCAGGCGCAGCAGGTCGTCGCCGAGGCCTCGCCCGGCCTGGTGCTGGCCGACATCCAGCTCGCTGACGGCAGCTCGGGACTCGACGCGGTGAATGACATCCTCGAGATCGACAGCGTCCCGGTGATCTTCATAACCGCGTACCCGGAACGCCTGCTCACCGGCGATCGGCCAGAGCCGACTTACCTGGTGACCAAGCCGTTCCAGGAATCGACCGTGCGCGCCGCGATCAGCCAGGCGCTGTTCTTCGGTTCGGGCCGCCCGCTGACTTGAGCTTGATCGGTGCGGCTACCGGCCGCGGCGAATCTCGAACACCGCCGGCTGGCGCACCGGGATGGTCAGGGTGCAGCGCACGCCGTCCTTCTCAAACCGCAAGTCGACCGGCGTCTTCAACTCGTGCGCGACGATCTTCTCGATCAGGTCGGTCCCGAACCCCCGCTTGCGCTTGCCCTCCACTGGCGGGCCGCCTGACTCGGCCCAGTTCAGACGCGCGAGCCGGTCGTTGATCATGTCCCAGCGAACCTGCACTTTGCCCCCGCGCTGACTGAGCGCACCAAACTTGGCGGCATTGGTAGCGAGCTCGTGCACCGCCAGGCCAAGCGACAGCGCATCATTGGGCGCCAGCTCGACGCGCGGGCCAACGAGATCGACATCGTGCTCGGTGCCGCCGGTATAAGGCGCCAGCTCCGCTTCGATCACCGCCTGGATCGGCACCGTTCCCCAGTCCGACTGGGTCAGCAGGTCATGCGTCGCCGAAAGCGCGCGGATGCGCCCGTCCAGCCCCGCTGCGAACTCGTCGATCGTATCCGCGCGCCGTCGGGTGAGCGCGACGATCGACAGCACATTGGCGAGAGTGTTCTTGACCCTGTGGTTCAATTCGCGGGTTAGCGAGTTGCGGATCGAAGCCTGTTCCTCGAACCATTCGAGTGCGTAGCTGTCCTCGAGCGCCTGGTGGGTGACCATCCGCGCCACCAGCGTCAACAGCCCTGCGACCAGCAGCCCGAACACCAGCGTGACCATCGACAGGCTGGAAAGCGCGTTGGGGGGGCCGCCTTCGACCCTGAGCACCCACGGGTGGTTGGCGATCGTGATCGTCTGCTGCCACACCCGGCCGCCAGGTGCGCTCGCGTGGTAGCTTGCCATCAGGCGGCTGGGCTCGAAGTCACGGTCGTAGAGCGCGATCGTGTAGTTGCCTACGGAATCGAGCTCGAGTGCGGAGGCGAGGAAGTCCTCGGCGTTGAACGGGCTGTAGATGAAGCCGCGCAGCAGCCGATCGCCCGGATCGGCGCCGAACACCGGCATGTAGATCAGGAACCCGGGTTCGCCCGTGCCGCCCTCCTGCACCAGCTCTACCTTGCCAGTCGCGGTCGGCCGCGCCGATTGTTCGGCCTCCACCATCGCCGTGCGCCGCACCGGATCGGAATACATGTCGAACCCTAGTGCGCGCCGGTTACGCGCGGTATCGGGCTGGAGATAGGTTGCGGGAACCGCAAACGGCTGTGGCGAACGCAGCGGCGGATTGAGCATCGGCGCTCCCGGCAACTCGGCGGCGACCGTGCGGTTGTAGTCGTCGACCTCGCCGGGTTCGACCACTGGCGCCCAGCCGATGCCACCGGACCCGCGATAGTCCGATTCCAGCCGCAGGTCGGAAACGAACTGCCGGTAACGATCGGGGGAGATGGTTTCCATCGTGCCGAGCAGCGCGGCGCCGGCGCGCAAGTACGAGGAATTGGCGCTCGCCCGGCGCTCCAGCGCGGCGCCGATCGCGCTCGCGCGCTCACGCAACTGGGCCGCAGCGCGCTGGTCCTCGAGCCGCTCGATCGCAAACACGCTGAGCAAAGTGATCGCCGCGATCAGGAAGAAGATCGCCAGGGGCGCGGCGCGCGGGTAGCGCACCAGCCACCGCCTGCTTCTGCTTCTCCGTTCCGAGACGATCTTTTCCAACAACCCGTCCCTGTCCGCGCCTTGCCGTCGCGCATTTGCGCCCCCAAATGGCAGGCGCAGGCAGTCGCGCAACCCCCCGGGGAAACGACCCCCTAACACGACCGCGAGCTATGTGGGGAACCGGAGTGCGGCATTTTCGTTCCTGCGTTTGGACTGATTATTGTCGCCACCCGGACGCACCAACCAAGTGCCGGGAAACGGGGGCGAGAAGCGAATTTCGAGGGGGCAGGTCACTACCGTGAAAGATCCGCAGAAGAAGGGCGACGGGCGGCGGCGAGCCGGGCCCGCGAAGGGTCGCAAGCCGATCACACCGGAGTCCGGAAAGAATCCGGAATGGACGCAGAGCCTGCGCCAACTCTACGATTCGGTGGTCGACGAACCGCTGCCGGACGCCTTCAAGAGTCTGCTGGAAGAGCTCGACAAGCGCACATGAGTGAAAAGCCCTCCTCGATTGCCCGGCGCACGCCGGACGAGCGCGCAGCGTTCAAGCGCGAGCTGACCGATGTCGTGCCGCATTTGCGCGCGTTCGCCCGCGGCCTGTGCGGCCGGCCGGACATGGCCGACGACCTGGTGCAGGAAACGCTGCTCAAGGCCTGGGCGGCGCAGGACCGGTTCGAGCCCGGCACCAGCATGCGCGCCTGGACGTTCGTCATCCTGCGTAACGCCTATCTCACCGACATGCGCCGCAACCGTTTCCGCGGCGAATACGACGAGACGGTTGCCGAGCGCATCCTTACTGCACCCGCGGGCCAGGAACACCCGATCCACCTCAGTGATATCCATCGCGCACTGCTGACGTTGCCACCCGAACGGCGCGAGGCGCTGCTGCTGGTCGGCGCAGGTGGCTTCTCGTACGAAGAGGCGGCGCAGATCTGCGGCTGCGCCGTCGGCACGATCAAGAGCCGCGTCGGCCGCGCTCGCGCTGCGCTGGCGGCGATGATCGAAGATGGCGGGATTCCCGATCGCTCGATCGCAGATCCGAACGCGCACCGCGCGATTCTCGAAGAACTCGACGACGTCGCGGCCGGCAACGGCGAGGGCCTGCGCACCCGCTGACGCGTGCACAAAACGGCGGAAATCGCGTCCCAGCCCGGCCGCCGCCCGCTTGATTGCGGCGGGCCGGAAGCCCATGATTCCACCTCCCAGGGGATCGGTCCAGCATGAGCGACGAGGCACAGGAGCACGACGCGAGCTCCACGGCGACGGAAAGAGGCCCGCGCCGGCGGACAATGGCGTTCGCGGCGCAGGAGCTGCGGCTGATCTCGGCGCTCGTGCTGCTGCTCGCGCTCGGGCTGTTCCTCGCCCTGCCCTTCGTGTTGTCGATTGGGGCGGTTGTGTTCCTGCCGCTGGTGACGGCGCTGATCCTCACCATCATCCTTTCGCCGCTTGCCGATCGCCTCTCGATCCTCGGCCTGCCCAACGTGCTGGCCTCGCTCGTCGCGCTGCTGGTCTTCATAGGCGTGCTGGTCGGCGCGCTGCTCGCGGTCGCGCGCCCGGCGGTAGCGTTGTTTGAACAGGTTCCGGCAATGGTCGAGCGCATTGCCGATCAGTTCAGCCACATTCGGGGTAACTTCGCCTGGCTCAATCGCCTTAACGAGCAGTTCACCGCGATCGCCGGGCACCGCGAACAGGAAGTGGTGCTCGCCGGGCCCTCGATCCTCGAGCAACTCGCCTTCGCCACGCCGAGCGTCCTGCTCGAAGTGCTGCTCACATTCCTGATGGCCTTCTTCATGATCGAGGCTCGCATCCGCATGCGCCGGCGCCTGCTGCTCGATCGGGCGAGCTTCGGGGCCAGCGTCAAGGCGGCGCGCGTGCTGCGCGACGTGCAGGACCGTGTCGCGGCCTACATCCTGACCGTCTCCGTGATCAATTGCGGCATCGGGGTTGTGGTGGCGATTGGCGCCTGGGCACTCGGGGTGCAGGCGCCGGTGATGTGGGGCGGGCTCGCCGCCCTGCTCAACTTCCTGCCCTATATCGGCCCGCTGGCGATGGCGATGTTGCTGGCGCTGTTCGGGCTCGGCACCGCGCCGACGCCGCTGCTGGGCCTGCTGCCCGCGGCGGCCTATCTGGGGCTGCACGCGGTCGAATCGAACCTCGTCACCCCGTCGGTGCTCGGCTCACGCTTCACCATCAACCCGGTGATGATCCTGATCGCGCTCAGCTATTTCAGCTGGATCTGGGGCGTGACCGGCGCGCTGCTGTCGGTGCCGATCCTGCTGACGCTGACCGCGCTGGTCGACCACCTCGGCAAGCCGAACCTGATCGGCTTCATCTTTGGCGAGGCGCTGTTCCCGACCAACCTGCTCGAGATGCAGGTGGACGACGAAGCGTCCACCTGAGCACCTCGATTCAGATCAGCCCGGATATTTCCAGGTGCTGCCGCGCGCGAGGTTTTCGGCCGCGAAGCCCCAGTTCAGGTGGTTGTCGATCACTTCCTTGAGGTAGGCCGGACGCAGGTTCTGGTGATCGAGGTAGTAGGCGTGCTCCCACAGGTCGATCACCAGCAGCGGGTTCACGGCCTGATCGGCCAGCGTATCGGCATCGTGGGTTTCCTCGATGGACAGCGTACCGCCCTTGTCGGCGAGCCACACCCAGCCGCTGGCGAAGTGGCCCGCGCCACGATCCGCGAGCTTGGCCTTGAGTTCGTCGAGCGAGCCGAACGCGGCATCGATCTTCGCGGCAAGGTCACCCGAGGGGGTCTGTGCGTCTGGCGACAGCGAGTACCAGTAGAACCCGTGGTTCCAGGTCTGGCCCGAGTTGTTGAACAGGCCCGCGTTGGCGCCGCGCGATTCGGCGATCACCTGCTCCAGCGGCTGGCTTTCCTTTTCGCTGCCGGCGACCGCGGCGTTGGTCTTATCGACGTAGGCCTTGTGGTGCTTGTCGTGGTGGAACGTCAGCGTTTCGGCGGAAATCGCCGGCGCCAGCGCGTCCTTGGCATATGGAAGATCGATAAGTTCGAAGGCCATGAGGGATTACTCCTTCGTTTGAGTGGAGTGGCACTTAAGTATCGATCCTCTAGCCCGGCGATTGCGGCAATTGCCAGACTCCGCGCGGCTATTTTTCCTATCCCGCCTGATGGCCCGTGCGTGACATTGCCCGCACGACCCGCCATTGCGGCCGGTGTGAGGGATCGACGATGAGCCGCAACTATTTCGGCACCGACGGCATCCGCGGCCGCGCCAACGCCGGGGTGCTCACTGCCGCGACCGCGATGAAGGTCGGCCAGGCGGCCGGACGCCACTTCCTGCGCGGCACGCACAAGCACCGCGTGGTGATCGGCAAGGACACGCGCCTGTCGGGCTACATGATGGAAACCGCGCTGGTCGCGGGCTTCACCAGCGTCGGCATGGATGTAATCATGACGGGGCCGCTTCCGACCCCTGCGATCGGCATGCTGGTGCGCGAGATGCGCGCCGACCTCGGCGTGATGATCTCCGCCAGCCACAACCCCTACCCCGACAACGGGATCAAGCTGTTCGGCCCCGACGGATTCAAGCTGTCGGATGGGGACGAGGCGCAGATCGAGCGGCTGATGGGCGAAGAACCCTCGCTCGCGCAAGCCGACGCGATCGGCCGCGCCCGCCGAATCGACGATGCGCGCGGGCGCTACATCCACGCGATCAAGAGCACCCTGCCCGACGAAGTGCGCCTCGACGGGCTCAAGGTGGTCGTCGATTGCGCCAACGGCGCGGCCTACACCGTCGCCCCGAGCGCGATCTGGGAGCTGGGCGCGGAGATCGTTGCGATGGGGGTCGAGCCCAACGGGCTCAACATTAATGATGGGGTTGGCTCGACTTCGCTCGATGCGATCAAGGCGCGCGTGCTCGCCGAAGGCGCTGACATCGGCATCGCGCTCGACGGCGACGCCGATCGGCTGATCGTGATCGATGAGAAGGGCCGCGAAGTCGATGGCGACCAGCTCATGGCCCTGATCGGCACGCGTCTCGCGGCTGAAGGAACGTTGGCCGGCGGCGGCGTGGTGGCGACGGTGATGTCCAACCTCGGGCTCGAGCGCTATCTCCAGGGAATCGGCCTCGATCTGGTTCGCGCCAAAGTCGGTGATCGCTACGTACTCGAAGCGATGCGCGCCGGGGGTTACAACCTCGGCGGCGAGCAATCGGGGCACATGATCCTGCTCGACCATGCGACCACTGGCGATGGCTGCATTGCCGCGCTGCAAGTGCTCGGCGCGCTGGTCGGCTCGGGCAAGCGGGCGAGCGAGCTGCTGCACTTGTTCGATCCGGTGCCACAGCTGCTGAAGAATGTGCGCTATTCATCCGGCGCACCCCTGGAAGATGCGACGGTCAAGCAAGTGATCGCCGACGCCGGGAAGGAGCTTTCGGGCAGAGGCCGACTGGTGATCCGCAAGTCCGGCACCGAGCCGCTGATCCGGGTAATGGCCGAAGGCGACGATGCCGGACAGGTGGAAGCGGTCGTCGCGCGCATCTGCGCTGCTGTGGAGAAGGCGACGGGCTAAAAACCCGCCCGTCGTGCGCTTGTCCAAGGACCGCTTTTTCTTCTTGCCGCAGCGCTAAAAAGGAACACGGCCCTTCGACAAGCGCAGGGCGAACGGAGTGAGAAATGCCGCGCCCGCCCCGCATCCTCGCCATAGCCGGCTCCGATTCCTCGGGCGGCGCAGGCATTCAGGCCGACATCAAGACCATCACCATGCTCGGCGGCTACGCGATGACCGCGATTACCGCCGTTACCGCGCAGAACACTACCGGCGTGACCTCAGTTCAAGTTCTGACGCCCACGATGGTCACCGCGCAGATCGACGCATGCCTCAGCGACATCGGCGCCGATGCGGTGAAGATCGGCATGCTTGGATCGCCTAAGATCGCCAGCGCGGTGGCAGACCGTCTCGAAGGACTGTCGATCCCGATCGTGTTCGACCCGGTGATGATTGCCACGAGCGGCTCGGTGCTCGCCGACGCCGGGACCATTGCAGCGTTCGAGCCGCTGATGAAGCTGGCGACGCTCGTCACGCCAAACATCCCGGAGTTGGCCGCCCTCACCGGCGAAACAACGGGAACGCTTGAGGAAATCGCACACGCCGCTGCTCTGCTTTCGCAGCGCTTTGGCGGTGCCGTCCTCGCTAAGGGCGGACATGCCGATGGCTCGCGAATCCACGACGTGCTGATCGACCCGCGAACGCGGGCTGCGTCGTTCGACGACGAACGGATCGATACCCGGCATACCCACGGCACCGGTTGCACCCTGTCGAGCGCGATCGCGACCCTGCTCGGACACGGCCAGCCGCTCGAACATTCGGTCCGCCTGGCGCGCCAGTTTGTCCGCAAAGCCCTTCTCACCGCGCCCGGCTTTGGCGCCGGGCACGGCCCGATGGGACATCAGGCGGTGCGCTGAAGCGATTCCGTTGCCGAAGTAGCTGTTACCCCCGCTCGCGCCCTTGCGGGTAGCTTCCCAGCATGCGCAGCTCCTTGCAGTGGAACGCCAGCTCCTCGAGCGCACGGTCAACCGCCGGATCGCCCGGCGCGCCGACGATATCGGCATAGAACATCGTCGCCGAGAAGCTCGCGCCCTTCTGGTAGCTTTCGAGCTTGGTCATGTTGACGCCGTTGGTCGCGAAACCGCCCAGCGCCTTGTAGAGCGCGGCCGGGATGTTTTTCACCTCGAATACGAAGGTGGTCATCGCCAGCTTGCCCGTCAGCGTCGCGAGGTCGAGCGCCTCCTTCGCCAGCACCACGAAGCGGGTGGTGTTGTCGCGCGCATCCTCGACGCCATGGTCGGCGATCTCGAGGCCGTAGAGTTCGGCGGCGAGCGCCGGGGCGATCGCGGCAGCTTTAGGGTCGCCCAATTCGGCGACGTAAGCAGCAGCCCCGGCGGTATCGGCATAGCTAAGCGGGACGATGCCGCGTTCCCGCAGGTAGTGGCGCGACTGACCGAGCGCCTGCGGATGACTGTAGGCGACCTCGAACGGGCCCTTGCCAAGCCCCATCAGCGCGTGGGTGATCGAGAGAAAATGCTCGCCGACGATCGTCAGCCCGCTTTCGGGCAACAGGAAGTGGATATCGGCGACGCGGCCGTGTTGGGAATTCTCGATCGGGATGATCGCGGCACCGGCCCGGCCCGATTTCACCGCTTCCAGCGCATCCTCGAACGCGAAGCACGGCAGGGGCAGCGAATCGGGCGCATATTCGAGCACCGCGCGGTGCGAATTCGCGCCTGGGGCACCCTGAAATGCGATCGCGCGCGCAGGTTCGGCAGCAGCGGCGGCAGCGAGCTTTTCGACGAGCGCAAGCGCGGGAGCGGGGAAGCTTTCCATGGGCCGAGCGCCTAACCGGGGCTGCGGAGAGCGGCAAGCGTTTCAAAACCCATCCTTGGGCCTTGCACCCGCGCGGTCGCCTGACTAGAGCGGCGCCGAACCAGAACCACGTCTTTCCGGGGCCGCCCTCCACGATGACCGATCGCTTTAACACCATCGCCGGCTGGGTGCTCTTCTCCGGCATCGTCGGGCTCGGCCTGTCGAGCCTTTCGAGCCACCTGTTCCAGGCCGACAAGCCGCATCGCCCGCACGAGATGGGCTATCCCATCGCGGGCGTGGTAGAGGAAGGCGCGGCGGAAGCCGGGCCGGACCTCGGCACGCTGCTCGCCGCCGCCGATCCGGCTGCCGGCCAGAAGATCTTCGCCAAGTGCACCAGCTGCCACACGATCGAGCAGGGCGGGCCCAACGGCATCGGCCCGAATCTCTACGCCGTGGTCGGCGAGCCGATCGGCAAGGGCAAGGCGGGCTTCGCCTTCTCGAGCGACCTCGCGGCGCACGGCGGTAACTGGGATTACGCCACGCTCGACACCTGGCTGCATAGCCCGAAGGCAATGGTGCCGGGCACCAAGATGAGCTTCGCTGGCCTTTCGAAGCCGGAGGATCGCGCCAACGTCATCGCTTACCTCAAGCAAAACGGCGGCGGTCCCGACTTCCCGGCACCGGCAGCTCCGGCTGCGGCGGCTGGCGAAACTGCCGCTGCCGATGCCGCCAAGGCGCCCGGTGAAGGCGATGCGGCGGCTGCGGGCGCGACTGCTGCCGAGGAGCCCGCTGCGGCTCAGAACGCCGCTCCGGCACAGTAAACCGGCGGGCGGGTCAGTCCCGCCCCTTGAACCCCTGCGCGACCACGTACCATTCGGATGAGCCCTTGCGGCTCGCCGGAGGCTTGGCGTGCTTGACGGTGCGGAAATGCCGCTTGAGCAGGGTGAGCAGTTCGGCATCGGTGCCCCCCGCCAGGACCTTGGCGACGAACGCGCCGCCCTCCTCGAGCGTTTCGATTGCGAACTGTGCCGCCGCTTCGACAAGCCCCATGGTGCGCAGGTGATCGGTCTGCTTGTGACCGACAGTGTTCGCCGCCATGTCCGACAGCACCAGATCCGGCGATCCGTCGAGCGCGGCTTCGAGCGCCCCCGGCGCTTCGTCTGCCATGAAGTCCATCTCTAACAAGGTGACGCCTTCAATCGGCTCGGTCGGCAGCAGGTCGATGCCGACCACCGCGGCCTTGGGCACACGCTTGCGCACGACCTGGCTCCACCCCCCTGGGGCGACGCCGAGGTCGACGACTCGCTGGGCGCCTTTGAGCAAGGCGAATTTCTCGTCTAGTTCGGTCAGCTTGTACGCGGCCCGGCTGCGATAGCCTTCGGCCTTGGCCTGCTTGACGTACGGATCGTTGAGTTGGCGTTCGAGCCAGCGGTTCGACGATGCGGTCCGCCCGCGCGCGGTCTTCACGCGCTTGCCGATCTCAGGAGCGCCGCGGGTCATTCGCCGGCCAGCCGTTGGCGTCGCAGCGCAGCCTGAGTCGCCATTCCTTCGGAATCCGCCGTCATCAGGCTCCTGAGAATGCCTTCGCGAATGCCGCGGTCGGCGACGCCGAGGCGGTCGGCGGGCCAGATGTCGAGGATCGCCTCCAGAATCGCGCAGCCAGCGACGACCAGCCCGGCACGTTCGTTGCCGATGCATGGCAATGAGCAGCGCTCCTCCGGCGCGAGGGTCGAGAGCTTGGCCGAAATCTCACGCATCGAGCGCGAGGGAACGATCAGCCCGTCGACCGCCTTGCGGTCATACTGCGGCAAATCGAGGTGAACGCTGGCGAGCGTCGTCACCGTGCCGCTGGTGCCGAGCAGGCGTGCATCGGACGCGTGGTGCGCGGCAAGACGGCCGGCGAACGTCGCGAAGCTCTCGGAGACGAGGCGGCGCATTTCAGCATAGCGCGCGGCGCGGCCTTCGTGAGTGCTCTCCTCGCAGCCGACGGTTTCGGTCAGCGAGACTACGCCCCACGGGACCGATTCCCAATCGAGGATGCGTGGCACCGGCGCGCCGGGCTCGATCAAAACCAGCTCGGTCGATCCGCCGCCGATGTCGAAGATAACCGCCGGGCCGATTCCGTCCTCGAGCAGGATGTGGCAGCCAAGGACCGCCAGCCGCGCTTCCTCCTGCGCCGAGATCACGTCCAGCTGGATGCCCGTCTCGCGCCGCACCCGTTCGATGAAGTCCATGCCGTTCTCGGCGCGGCGGCAAGCCTCGGTGGCGACCGAGCGGGCGAGGTGGACGTTGCGGCGCTTGAGCTTGTCCGCACAGATGCGGAGAGCGCCGACTGCGCGGTCCATCGCGGCGTCGCTTAGCCGCCCGGTCTGCGCGAGTCCCTCCCCCAGCCGCACCACGCGGCTGAAGGCATCGATGACGACGAAGTTCTCGTCCTGCGGGCGGGCGATGAGGAGGCGACAGTTGTTGGTGCCAAGGTCGATCGCGGCATAGGCCTGCCGTTTCCCCGACGGCCATCGCAACGCCCCACAGTTCTGCGGTCCGTCGTTCGTTCGGCTCTCGCCGGATGGAGCATAGGCAGGAGTAGGCCCGGTATCGGCGGCTGGCCCGGCCTGCCGTTGCTCTGCCGGCGGCGCGTGGTCCGCCATGTCAACGCAACTCGCTTATCTCTTCCCGCCCGGAACGAACGGTGACTTGGCGCCGATGCTAGCGCGCATGGGCCCGAGGGGCAAGGCGCGGGCTTGACCGTGCTCACCCGCGCAACTAGATGCGCGCCCCTATTGCCCCGTCGTCTAATGGTAAGACAACGGACTCTGACTCCGTTTATCGAGGTTCGAATCCTCGCGGGGCATCCAACTTTCGCCCGCCATGGCTTTCATTCGCTGTCCGTGCACCGTAGGTGGCGCAGGACATGACGAACGACGAACGCGATATCGCAGACCGCAAGTTCTATCCGGCCGATCAGGAAGCGAGCTTCGCCGAAGCGCGCGAGACGCACTCACCCCAGACCGAGGATCCGGCCTACCGCCTGGCGTTCCGCGACGTCGATTTCCTCCTGCGCGAAGAGCTGCGGCCGGTGCGCTTCCAGCTCGAGCTGATGAAGCCTGAGATGCTGCTCGAGGAGGCCAATGTCGGCTCGACGCTGGTGTTCTACGGTTCCGCGCGCATTCCGCCCCCGGAAGCGGCGGGGACCGCGCTCGAAGGGGCGAAAGACCTGCCCGAAGACCAGCGGCGCGTGGTCGAGCGCCTCGTCGCCAAGAGCAAGTACTACGCCGAAGCCTACAACCTCGCCCGCATCGCCAGCGAAAGGGCGATCGTCGAGGAGGGCAAGCGTCAGTTCGTGGTGTGTTCGGGCGGCGGGCCGTCGATCATGGAAGCGGCCAACCGCGGCGCGCACGACGTGGGGGCGGAATCGATCGGGCTCAACATCGTGTTGCCACACGAACAGGCGCCGAACCCTTACGTGACGCCAAGCCTGTCGTTCCAGTTCCACTATTTCGCCTTGCGCAAGATGCACTTCCTGATTCGGGCGCGAGCTTTGGCGGTATTTCCCGGAGGATTCGGCACCTTCGACGAGATGTTCGAATTGCTGACGCTGATCCAGACCGGCAAGATGAAGCCAATCCCAATCCTCCTGTTCGGGGCGGAATTCTGGAACCGTGTGATCAACTTCGAGGCGCTGTGCGAGGAGGGCACGATCAGCCCCCAGGATCTCAAACTGTTCCGCTTTTGCGAGACGGCCGAGGAGGCGTGGGGCCACATCGCGGCGTTCTACAAGATCGAGCGCTAACCGATCACTCCCCGGCGAAGATCGCCACCTCGCGCAGCCCGGAACTATCCGCCCGCGCGCGGTACATGCCAGAGGTGTTGAACGAGAAAACCGCGCTGCCGTCCGCGCCAGCGACGATCACTCCGCCATCCCCGCCCAGCTCGCCGACCTCGGCGATCACCGCGTCCGCCGCCGCCTGCGCGCTTTCCCCCAGCAGCCGCATGCGCGTGCAGATCTGGCTCGCGACGTTGGCGCGGATGAAGAACTCGCCCGCCCCGGTCGCCGAGACCGCGCCCGAGCGATCGTCGGCATAAGTCCCCGCGCCGATTATCGGCGAATCGCCGATCCGGCCCCAGCGCTTGCCGGTGAGCCCGCCGGTCGAGGTCGCGGCGGCTACGTGCCCCGCCGCATCGCTCGCTACGGCGCCGACGGTGCCGTATTTCAGGTCGACGTCAAACGCACCAACCTTGCGCGCCTTCATTTCGTCGAGCTGCCGTCGCCGCTCGACGGTCGCGAACCATTCCGGATCGACGAATTCCAGGCCCTCGTCGCGTGCGAACTCCTCGGCGCCTTCCCGGGCGAGGAACACATGGGTGCCCTCCTCCATCACCGCGCGCGCGAGGCCGATTGGGCTACGCACGCGGGTGATCCCCGCAACCGCCCCGGCGCGACGCCCGGCGCCGTCCATGATCGCGGCATCGAGCTCGTTCCTGCCCTCGTAAGTGAACACCGCGCCGCGCCCGGCGTTGAAGCACGGGTCGTCCTCCAGCACCCGCACCGCTGCCTCGACCGCGTCGAGCGCGCTGCCGCCTGCGATGAGAATGGCCGCGCCCGCGTCACGCGCCGCCGCCAGTCCTTCGCGGTGGATGGCTTGCTGCGCCTCGTCGAGCTTGGCGCGCGTCATGGTGCCCGCCCCGCCATGGATGGCGAGGCTCCAGCGGCCTTGCGATCTTGTCACCATGGCACGGGCGTAGCACAAGTGATGCGATGGGAAACTACCGCATCACCCAGGATGATCTGTCCCGGCCGGAAGTCATCGCGCTGCTCGATCTGCACCTCGCCCACATGCACCGCATCTCGCCGGAGTGCAGTATCCATGCGCTGGGCCTCGAGCGGTTGCGCGAGCCCGGAATCGCCTTCTACACCGTGTGGGACGGCGAGGCGCTGGCGGCGTTCGGCGCGCTCAAGGAGGTCGAGCCCGGCCACGCAGAGGTCAAATCGATGCGCGCGGCGCCGGAATATCGCGGCAAGGGTGCGGGACGCGCGGTGCTCGAGCACATCGTCGCCGAGGCGAAAGCCCGCGGCTACGCGCGCCTGAGCCTGGAAACCGGTCGTACCGCAGACTACATCCCGGCGCGCGCGCTCTACGAGAGCTTCGGCTTCACGCCGTGCGCTGCTTTCGCCGATTATGTGCTCGATGATTTCTCCATGTGCATGAGCCTCGAACTGTGACCGGCGCGGTAACGCTACGCCCTGCGACGGTCGACGACGCACCCGCGCTGGCCGAGCTTGCCCGTGACGCGTTCGTCGCCGCCTTCGGGCCGCTCTACAGGCCGGAGGACCTCGCAGCGTTCCTCTCCGGATATCGCAGCGAGGATACCTACCGCGCAAAACTGGCCACCCCGAACGTGCGCGTGCAACTCGCATTCGTCGACGGCGCACTCGGCGGCTATGTACTGATCGCGTTCGGCGAGGCGATCGAGGGGCGGCCCGACCCGCAACCCACGCGGCCGGTATTCCTCAGCCAGCTCTATTGCGCCGGCCACGCGACCGGCCGCGGCCTCGGCGCGAAGCTGATGGACTGGGTGCTGGTCGAAGCGCGCGCCTACCACGCCGACGCGGTCCAGCTGTCAGTCTACAGCGAGAATTTCGGCGCCCAGAGGTTCTACCAGCGCTACGGCTTCACGCACGTCGCCGACATCGACTTCTGGGTCGGCGAGAAGCGCGACGATGAATTCCTGTACGAGCTGGCCATGTAACGCGTCGTCGCCGACGTCCGCGGCAACGATCAACGCCGCCGGCGGACGATCGGCTCGGACACGATCCATGATACAGCCAGCACCGCAGATGCGATGCCGCGCACGACGAACATCTCGGCCATCGCCTACCGGGAGGCTAAGCCCCCGGCGTCACCTTGAGCAGCACGCCCGCATCCTCATCGGTCAGCAGGTAGATCGCACCATCCGGACCGACCTTCGCATCGCGGAAGCGCTGGCCCATCTCGCTCAGCATCAGCTCCTGGTGGACTGGCTTGCCGGCCTTGTCGAATTCCACGCGGACCAGCGAGCGGCTCATTGCGCCCATCAACAAGTCGCCTTTCCACGCGGGAAACAGGTCCGCATCGTAGAAGTCGAACCCGCCGGGGTTCACCGAGGGCGGGCCCCAGGCGATCACCGGATCGGTATAGCCCTTGATCGCCTTGCGGCCCTTCGCCGGCTGCTCGCCGTTGTAGTGGTAGCCCTGCGTGACGTCGATCCAGCCGTAGTTCCTGCCACGCTCAATCAGGTTGAGCTCGTCGCCGCCGCGCGGCCCGAACTCCGTCTCCCACAGCTTGCCGTCGTGGAACTCGAGTCCGAGCGGGTTACGGTGGCCGATCGTCCAGATCTCCGGCTTCCAGCCCTCCTTGCCGACGAAGGGGTTGTCGGCCGGAACGGTGCCGTCGTCGTTCAGGCGGAATATCTTGCCGAAGTCGTTCGACGGATCCTGGACCCGTTCGCCCCAGTTGCGGTCACCGCTGGCGACGTAGAGCTTGCCGTCGGGGCCGAAGGCGATGCGCCCGCCCCACGATCCGCTTGGCGGGCCCTGGCCGCAGCAGCGCTGTGGGAGCGGCGGCTTGCCGTACCAAGCATCGGCCACGAACACGTCCTTCACGTCGGACAGGCTCATTCCACCATCCCACCGCGCGCGCAGCACCGCGAGCGTGGTCTGGTTGTGATCCTGTTCGGACGGTTTCACGTAACTGATGTAGATCAGCCGGTTGTCGGCGAAGTTCGGATGCAGGGCGATGTCCATCAGCCCGCCGATGCCGCTCGGGTTGATCGGCGGCAGGCCGGAGATCGCCACCGGATCGAGCTTGCCGCCAACCACGTGGCGCAAGTGCCCGGTGCGCTCGGTGATCATCATCGAACCATCGGGCAGGAACGCCATCGCCCACGGCCGCGCGAGGCCCTTGGTGACGATCTCCACGTGCAGCTTGGCTTTCTCGGTGGCCGCGTCCCACGGGCCATTGCCGATCGGCGGTGACTGGAATGGCGGCGGCGTTGCCGGACGCGGAGTGTAGCCGGGCGTGCCTTCAGGAAGCTGCGGTGGCATCTCCGGCGGTGCTTGCTGTGCGAGCGCGGCCGCGCTGCTCAATATAAACGCCATGCCCCAGGCAAACCGGCGTGCTGCCTTCATCGTGAATCCCTCCCGAAAATGACTTTGTCTTTTTCCTACCTTATGGAGCGGCGCGCGGGCCGACAACCGTTTCGATTGTTGCCGCCCGGTTCCCAGCCTATGCTGGAGGGGGAGAGAGAGATGATGGGCGAACAACCAATTGAAGACGTACTGATCGTCGGCGGCAGCCTGGTGGGGCTCTCGGCCGCATGCTTCCTGGCGCATCACGGAGTCACGCCGCTTGTGATCGAGAAGCACGCCGGCACTTCGATCCACCCGCGCGCGGGCTATTTTCACATCGGCACGCTCGAAGCCTATCGCCGCATCGGGCTGGAGCCGGCAATCCTGGAGGCGTCGTACGAGCAGTTCGGGCCCGACGGAGGGATTAACCTGGTGGAATCGCTCGCCGGGCGCGAGCTCGCCCGGTTCGTCCCCAGCATCAACGCCGGGGTCGAGCCCTACAGCCCCAGCAAGCGGTTCTTTATGACCCAGCAGTGCCTCGAGCCGTTGCTTCTGGGGCGAGCGGAGGAGCTCGGCGCGCGGCTTTCGTACCGCAGCGAGTTGATCGGATTCGAACAGGATGCAGACGGCGTGACCGCCGAAGTGCGCGATCTCGAGAGCGGCGAGACGCGCACGATCCGCGCGCGATACATGATCGCCGCCGATGGCTGGCGCAGTCCGGTGCGCGAAGCGCTTGGCATCGGGATGAGCGGGCCCGGCCACCTGTCCGATTCGATCACCATCTACTTCAAGGCCGATTGCGCGCGCTGGCTCGAAGAACGTCCGATGGGCGTGATCTACGTGATCAACGCCGACCAGCGCGGGTTCTTCCGCTTCGAGGCGGGAGGCACGCGCGGGTTCCTTGCAGTCAACACGCTGGGCGACCTGTCGCTGCCCGGCTCGACCGACGTCGCCGGCGACGTCAGCCGCGAGCGCTGCATCGAGCTGGTGCGCTCGGCGGTCGGCGTGCCGGACATGGACGTCGAGATCGAGGACGTGGCGATCTGGAAGGCTACGGCCGAATGCGCCGAAAGCTTCCGCAAGGGCCGCGTGTTCATCGCCGGCGATGCGGCGCACGTCGTCCCGCCGACCGGCGGGTTCGGCGGAAACACCGGCGTACAGGACGCCGCCAATCTCGGCTGGAAGCTGGCGGCTGTTCTGCAGGGCAAGGCCGACGCAAGCCTGCTAGACAGCTACGAGCAGGAGCGGGTTCCGACCGCGCAACTGCTCGTCGAACAGGCTTATACCCGCTACGTCCGTCGGGTGACGCCCGAATGGCTCGACGCGGATACCCCCGCACTGCTCGACGAGCTGACGCTCGAGATCGGGCCGTTCTACCGCTCGAACGCGGTGGCCGGCGGCCGCGAGCCCGACCAGCCGGCGTGCATGCACCCCGATGCAATCCGCGGCCGCGCGGGCGCCCGCGTGCCGCATGCCTGGCTGGAAGACGGCCGCTCGACGCAGGACGTCGCGGCGAAGGAAATGACCTGGGTCCTTGGGCCGGAAGCGTCCGGCGAGGGCGTACGCCTCTCCGCCGCCACCGCTGAACAATGCGGCATCGGCCGCACGGGTGCGCTGCTGGTGCGGCCCGACGGGTTCGTGGCAGAGCGCCGCTAGCCCGTCATTGCTCCTTGATGGAGCGCGGCCTATATCGCGCGCATGTCTTCGATCCGCCCCTGGCGCGACATCGCGCGACGCCAAAGCCGCCAGATCATGGTCGGGAACGTGCCGGTCGGCGGCGATGCGCCGATCACCGTGCAAACGATGACCAACACGCTGACCGCCGATGCGGCTGCGACGATCGACCAGATCCGCCGCTGCGAGGACGCCGGGGCGGACATCATCCGCGTCTCGTGTCCCGATGAGGCGAGCACCGCGGCGATGCCTGAGATCGTGCGCGCGGCTCAGATCCCGATCGTGGCCGACATCCATTTCCACTATAAACGCGCGCTCGAAGCGGCGGACGCCGGCGCCGCGTGCCTGCGAATCAACCCCGGCAACATCGGCTCTTCGGAGCGCGTCGCCGAAGTGGTACGCGCCGCCAAGGCCAATGGCTGCGCAATCCGCATCGGCGTCAACGCCGGCAGCCTCGAGCGGGACCTGCTTGAGAAATACGGCGAGCCGTGCCCCGACGCGCTGGTCGAGAGCGCGCTCGACCATATCAAGCTGCTGCAGGACCACGATTTCCACGAATACAAGGTGGCTGTGAAGGCGAGCGACGTGTTTCTCGCGGTCGCGGCCTACATGCAGCTCGCCGACGCGGTCGATTGCCCACTGCATCTCGGCATCACCGAGGCGGGCGGACTGATCGGCGGTACGGTCAAGAGCTCGATCGGCATCGGCAATCTCCTGTGGGCCGGGATCGGCGACACCATCCGCGTCTCGCTTTCGGCCGAGCCGGAAGAAGAAGTCCGGGTCGGATTCGAGATCCTCAAGTCGCTGGGCCTGCGCACCCGCGGCGTACGGGTGGTCTCGTGCCCGAGCTGCGCGCGCCAGGGTTTCGACGTGATCCGCACGGTCGAAGCGCTCGAATCACGCCTGTCCCACATCAAGACGCCGCTTTCGCTCTCGGTGCTCGGCTGCGTGGTCAATGGCCCCGGC
Organism: uncultured Sphingomonadaceae bacterium; assembly: GCA_964401045.1. Lineage (GTDB taxonomy): Bacteria > Pseudomonadota > Alphaproteobacteria > Sphingomonadales > Sphingomonadaceae > CAYNXB01. The sequence continues at coordinate 18,028 of CAYNXB010000033.1, forward strand.
GAAGCCCGCGAGACCGACATCGGCCTCACCGGCGGCGGCGCGGGCAAGCATATGGTCTATCTCTCCGGCGTGACCGATCATCACGTGAAGGATGCTGACATGATCGATCACATCGTTACGCTGGTGGAGGCCAAGGCGGCCGAGATCGAAGCGGCGGAAGCAGCGCTTGCTCAGGCCGCGGAATAAGGGCGTCGTCGTCGACCCGCCGGTCGCCCGCAAAGCGGCCGCGGTCGGCGCGATCGAGATCGACGAGCGGGGCTAAGCATAGGCGTTTTACCCGGGCTTAAGCCTGTTCGCGCTACTTTCGCGCGCGATGAAGCAACTGGTCATCACAGTAATCGCCATCGGCCTTGCCGTTGGCTGGCTGGCGCCAAGCCAGGACGCACGGAAAAGCGCGCATGTTACCGCCGAAAACGGCGGCTCGCGCCTCGCAGCCGCACGCGCCGGCAATGCGAGCGGCGACGCGGTGCTCAGCCGTTCGCCGGACGGCCACTTCTACGCCGACGTATCGATCGATTCACAGGATGTTCGCATGCTGGTCGACACCGGTGCGAGCGTGATCGCGCTCACCGGCAGCGACGCCGAGGCGCTCGGGCTCGAATGGAGCGACGACGAACTGTATCCGATCGGGCGCGGCGCCAGCGGCGACGTGATCGGCAAGCCGGTGCGGCTCGATCGCGTGCGGCTCGGCGATCTGGAGGCCGAGGGTGTCGAGGCGATCATCGTTCCCGAGGGCCTAGATGTGTCGTTGCTCGGCCAGTCGTTCCTCGGCCGTGTCGGCAAGGTCGAGATCGAGGACGGACGAATGGTGCTCGGCGGCGCCTAGGGTTTCGAGCCCGGCATGTAGACGTCGATGTAGTCGGTCAGGCCGTCGCACCATTCGAACTCGCGCAGGCGCCAGTACGGGCGATTCTGCGTCACCGCGAAATGCCACGGCTTGCGGGCTTCGCAATGGCGGCCGGGATCGGGCGTGTCGTCGATTCGGATCGTCCCGTCGAAGATGAAATAATCGGCACCGATCTCGCGCACCTCGCCATCGAGAAACAGCCGCCCCGGCCCGTCGGACTGGGCCTGCGCCCCCGTCAGCCGAATCGTGCCGCCTTCATCCCTGACGTTGACCTGGCCGCGGTGGTTCCAGTCGATCCACTGCAGCGTCACTCCGTCGGCGGCGAGCAGCCTGGCCGCGGCGTCCCGATCGAGAATCCGCGTGCCTTCGGCCGCAGCAGCCGGAGGCGGGGACGTTTCGGGAGCGGACGGCGCGGCGGCGCAGCCCGCAAGAACAGCCAGCAGGGCGGCGGAGACAAGATAACGCATACCCGGCTTGTGCAGCACTTGCGCCGCGCGGGCAATTCGGTCTGCCACGTTTGCTTAACCCTCAGCCCGTTATCGCGAGCGACGATGGAGATGAGGGCAATCCAATCCCGGCGCACCGCGCTCCCGCTCGGGCGGGCGAGCAGGCTCGTGTTTGCCGCCACCGTCGGGCGCGAGACGCTCGAGGCGCGGCCTGCCGGGCTCGCACTGCTGAGGATGGCGCTGGGGGCAGGCTCGATCGCGCTGTTCGACGATGGGACGCTCACCGGCCGCGACCGCGTGCGGCTCGCCCGCGAGTGCGGCGATCCATTGATTCTCCCCGCCGCCGCCAGTGGCCCGGCAGGCTATCCGGCCGGTCCCGATTGGGCCTTGCTGCTGGCCGCGCTCGAGCAGCGCCGCAATGCCTATTGGGTGGCGATTGGCGACACGTCCCCGGAACACGCGATTCCCGAACTTGCTCGCGCAATCGCCAGCAACCGCAGCTTTGCGACGGTCGGCGACGGAACGGTGCCCGAAGCGCTTGCGCCCCATCTCGAGCCCCTGGCTCGCGAGGCCTTTTCCTATCTCGGCGTTTCGGGGGGCCTGCTCGGCTTCGCCGCATGCGGTGACGGGTTGGCGCTCACCAGCGCGATCCTCACCAGGCTCGAAGCCGCGCTCGGCGAACGGGCCCGCCAGCCCGACATGGCCCGCATCGTCGCCGGTTTCGTCTTTGCCCGGGAGCGTGAACCGGTGCTGATGCGCGACAAGCCGGGCGTGGTTCATTCACCGGGCAGGATTTGAATGGTATAGGCCCATCGATGATGGAGGGTCTCAGCAGACGCCAGGTGCTTGCCGGCGCGGCCGCAGCGGGAACCGCGCTGGCCATTCCGGCGCGCTTGCCCGCCCAGGTGCCTGCCGCGCCGAGCGGGCTCGACGCTCGCTCGACGCGTATCCTCGAGGTCGCCAGGCGCGAGGTCGAGCGCGCGGGCGCGCCACTGTGGCGGCGCGATATCGCCGGGATCGCCGACTTCGGCGTGCATTCCTCGATCCCGCGCTTTCATTTCGCCAATCTCGAGAACGGCACCGTGCGCAGCTTCCTCGTCGCGCACGGACTCGGCTCGGACCCCGAGCATGACGGCTGGCTAAATTGGTTCTCGAACGACGTCGGATCGAACTGCACCAGCCAGGGCGCTTACATCAGCTGGGAGTGGTACACCGGCAAATACGGCACCTCGATTCGCCTCGGCGGGCTCGACCCCAGCAATTCGAACACCCTCGAACGCGCGATCGTGATGCACTCGGCGCAGTATGTAACCGAGGCCCACGTCGCCAAATGGGGCAAGTGCGGCCGCTCGAACGGTTGCTTCGCGATGGGCCCGGAGGATTTCCGCGAGGCCCTGTGGCACCTGTCGGGCGGACGCCTGCTCTATGCCGACAAGCTTGGCATCAGTTGATGCCGAGTGGTTCCGATCGCTTGCGATGGGGAACGCATGCTGTTCTGGAATGCTTGCAATGAACCCTCATTCGGTTAATCCATAGCGGTCGCGCATGCAAATGCTGGGCATTTCAGGGAGTAGCAACGAATGAGCAAGCGTCTCGCCCCTTATGGCAACGAAGCTTACGCCGGCAGCTTTGCCACCGTCGGCAACGTCATCAAGGCTCCGCGCCTCGCACCTTACGGCGATGAAAACTACGTCGGTAACGTCGCGACGGTCGGAACCATTATCAAGTCCGCAGAACCGGCGCCCCGCGCCCCTGCTCGCCGCCTCGTCCGCCTCAAGGCGAAGGTTGGCTGAGCGGCGCTTTTCCTGAAGCCGAGGCAATCGGCTGCGTTCGTGAGAGCGCAGCCGGGCCCGGCGTAGCGTTTAGCTGCCCCGTGAATTATTTCGAGCCGTCCGCTACGCGCGCGCAGGACTTGCGGCGCGCGATGGACGCTTCGCTTTGGAAAAGCGCGCGCGACCTTTTGCCGGAGCTGGAGGGTGCGAACCCAAGCCTGACCGGGCTGCTCGACTATGCCGCGTACTTCGATCTGGGCGCCTGCCTGCGCGGCCAGGCCTGGGCCACCGAGGATATCAAGACGCAGGCCGCAGCGCATTTGCGGCAAAGGCTCGCCGTCGACGTGCCGCCGGCGCCAGCGCCGACGACGCCGCGAATCTCCAATTACGACACGACGCACTACACCTCGCATCAGCTGGGACAGATCAGCCGCTGGTGGGATACCGAGCCGGCCAACCGCATGGGGCTGACCGGAGTGAGCGGTGAGGAATTTGCCCGCTCATGTCAGGCGATCGAGGCAGCGATGCGCCATCTGCGTGAGGCCGCACCCGAACTGCACGCGGAAGTCGAGATCATCGTTCGCGACATAGTCCTCGCGAAGCCCGATGGATCGCAGCTTATCGAATACGGGGGCGCATCGTCCTTCGGCTTGTGGGGTGCGTTGACCATCAACGCCGAAACGCATCGCGAGTGGCCGCAGTTCTACCGCCAGATCGTGCACGAGACCGGGCACAACCTGCTGTTCGCAATCGCACGGGACGAACCTTTGACGGCCGCGGATGCATCGGTCCGCCGCCGCTCACCCCTACGGCAAGACCCGCGCCCGCTCGATGGCATCTTTCACGCGGCCTACGTCTCGGCGCGGGAAGCGGTCGCGCTCGAAGCCCTTCTTCAGCAGCACGAGCACCGCGGAAACTTGTCGCAGGAGGAGGTTGGCGCCGTTCACGAAGCGCTGGAACTGAGCGTCGTCGCCTTCTGGGACTGCGTCCAGACGCTGCGCGATGACGATGACGGGCCGACCGCGCTGGGGTCCGCGGTCCTCGCCGACTGCGAGCGCTTCATGAGCGAGAACTTCGCGCTCGAGCCTTGCTGACGGGCTAGCGGGCGGAGATCGCGGCTGACTGCGCCACGAACCGCGCCTGCAACTGCTCCATAAGGCGCCTGGCTCGATCGCTCTCGGCATCGATGACCGTAAGGCTATCCAGTCGGTCGACTGCCAGGCCTTTCGCAAACAGCTCAGCTGGCGAACCCGCTACGATGATCCCGTGCACGTCGGTACGCATTGTCAGCGCCAGGGTTCGTTCGAACAGCGTCGAGGCCGCGACGTGGATCTCGCTGCCGTCGGGGCCGCACGTGGATGTTGCGCTGGTGGAATGGCAACGCTGGCCGGACTCGGCCAACCGGCGCTGCAACGTGCTCGCGGCCGCTGCGAGATCGCCGCTTCCGGTGATCAGATGCACGGGCACGCGCCCGCTGCCGCGCACCAGGGCCGCGGCCAGGATCGAGGGGTCCAATTCCCGTTTTTCGTCCGAGAATCGCGGCCTGAAGTTCATCTCGTTGATGATCGAACCGGTTGCGTGCCAGGGCTGGGCGATGTCGGTCGTGATGAGATCGATGCCCGCCATTGTAAGGCCGAATAGGCGCGCCGCGGCAATGGCAAGCTCGGCGTTCTCCGGATGTATGACCTTGGCGAGGTCCTCGACATCGCCTCCCCATTCCAGCGAGGGGAGCGGCCGGATGTACGCGAACTGGCCCTCCGCGAGCACCGAATCGGGCGTGAGTCCGTCCACCGCGAGGCATTCCAGTGCCAGCGCATCGAGGACGTGCGGCTTGAACGGCTTCCACGGCGGAAGGTTCGTTCCCCGCGCGTTTGCGACATCGACAAGGGCGGCGATGCTGTCGCGGCCATTGCCCTTCACGCGCTTCGGCAACCGGTTGACGACGTAGAGCACCTTGTCCGCCGCAACGAGTATGCGGTGACATGTGCCGACCACATGCCGTTCGACGAGAACGTTGGGGCTGGTAGCGCGTGCCACATCGTATGCGGCGAGCAGCGCTGCCTCGTCCGAGATATTGGCGGTGACGCCTTTCGATTCCTCGCGGTCCGCCGGCTTCACGACCACGGGCCAGCCGAGCCGGCTGGCGGCGGCGCTGGCGGATTCGCGGGAGGTAACCGCGACATGCTCCGCGCCCGGCAATCCGGCAGCATGAAGCATCAGCGCGGTGATGCGCTTGTCCATGCAGATATTCGCGCCGACCGCGGAATCCCGCTGCACGGACGAATACTGCACCAGATCGCCCTCGCTGCCGATGCCGAACCGCATATAGCCGCTGCCGAGATGACGGAACGGGATGCCCCGATCGTGAGCGATCCGGCAGATCGGAACCGTCATGTCGAGGAACGGATAGATCTTCGCCAGTTCCGCGATTTTCTTCTCCAACCGGGTCAGGATCGGGCTGCCGGCATCGTCCTCCGGGGAGACTCGGGAGCACTCCCCAACGGTCTGTACGGCGACCGCGAAAAGATCGGTAAGTGTCTTGCTCGCCACATTGTCGACCACCGGCAGCGCGACGACGGCGACAACCTTGCCGGCTTCCTCCGGCTCCGGTTCGAGGCTGACCAGGCTTCCGCGGTCGAAGCAGGGGAGATTGGCTGCCCGGGCAAGCTCACCGTAGATCAGCAGGGCGCGATCGATGGCTGCCCGCGCCATCCCTCCGGCAGCCTCCCGCGCCGCTGCATCCACGACGCCCTGTTTCTCGAGATCGATCCCGAAGCGATTGATCAGCCATGCGTCGACAAGCGCGAGGTCGCCTATCGCGTCGAGCGGCAGCTTGAGGCGCAAGCGCACGCATGGCTGCGTGCTCCGGAAGTCAAAGCCGTGAAAGAATCCGCGGTTCACGATGAAAGCCCAAGACTGAAGGTATGGTGGGGTTTGTCACGTCCATTCGCGGATTGCGAGCGGCACGGCCGTCTTCACACCGGCTCTCTCGAGATGGGCTAGCTCCGACGCTGATCGGACGCGGCAAAGTGAGCAAGCTGGTCGGCGCACGCCTTCTGGAATGCGGGGCGGCTGGTCACGCGGCTCACGTACGCTTCGCTGGCGGGCCGATCGCCGAACGCGCGGACTTTCGACACGCGCAGGACATCTGCCATCAGCAGGTCCGCGGCCGTAAAGCGATCCGCCGCAAGCCAGTCCCGCGTTCGAAGAACCTCCTCGAGCTGGCCTAGGCGCTGTGTCACCCAGCCCTCCAGGCGATTGTCCTCCACCCCGGATATCTCGAGGAACCACCACGGGACAGTCACCATCTCGATCGAGTTGAGGGCCGCGATCACCCATTCGAGCGTTTCGGCTTCGCCCACCGGATCGCGCGGCATCAGCGTCTCGTTCTTCCGGGCGAGATGCAGCAGCGTGGCTCCGCTCTCGAATATTTCCAGTTCGCCATCGCTGAGGAACGGAACCTGCCCAAAGGGTTGCTGATCGAGATGATTCGTCTCACGGCCATCGAACGGGACCGTGCGCACCGTATAGGGGAGCCCCGCTTCCTCGCACGCCCAACGCAGCCGCAAATCGCGCACGAAGCCGCGCGGCCCTTCGGGCACCCAATCGAGGGTCCAGATGATGAGTTCGCTCATCCCGGAAGTCGTAAACGGATCTAGCTGTCCTGCAAGTCGTCGACGATCTGCACCACTTCCTCGTCCGTGCTGCGTGCGCGGTTGGCGACGCGCGGGGCGTCGAGCGCGGCAAGCACCGGCGCATCGCGGCCGTAGATGTCGTTGAAAGCGCGCAAGGTGCCGGTGATGTCGCGACCCATCGTGAAATAGGTGATGTAGACCGGCATCGTCTTCTGCAACGCCACGCGGGTGTATTCGCCCGAGGTCGAGATATCGACCGCCTCCTGCGAAGTGGCGCCCTTGCCGAGGATCGCCATCGTGATCGCCAGCTCCAGCGCACGCTCGGTGCGGATGCAGCCGTGGCTGAGCGCGCGCTTGTCCTGCTGGAACAGCCCGCGCGACGGCGTGTCGTGGAGGAAGATCGCGTGCGGGTTGGGCATGTCGAGCTTCATCTGCCCGAGCGAGTTGCCCGGCCCCGGCTGCTGGACGACGTAGATCGTGCCGTCCGCGCCCTTGGTCGCCTTATAGCCGTTTGCCTTCGCCCAGCCGGGATTGCCCAGCGCGCGGGCGCCGAGCCCCTCCCCCTTCACGATCGACTGCGGCACGGTCCAGGTCGGATTGAAGATGATCCCTTCGACCGTCTCGGCGAGCTGCGGTGTAGCGGTCCTGCCCGGCTTGCCGACGATCGTCTTGTAGGTGCGGATGATCTTGTCGTTGACGGTCAGCCGCAGCTGGTACTCCGGCACGTTGGTGATCAGGTACTGCCCGCCCAGGTCGCGCGCGAGCCAGCGCCAGCGATCCATGTTGGCGCGGATCATGTCCCGCTTCGCGGTGTTGCTCGCCGGCGTGGCCGCCAGCGCGGCCTTGAGCGCGGCGTAATCCGGATGGGTCGGGTTCAGCGAGGCGAGGATGCCGGGCACGTCGTGACCGGCCAGCCCCTTCGCCATCAGCTCACCGGTGGGCAGCAGATCCGGATCGGGATCGATCACGAACCACTGCTTGCGCGCGGCCATCGGCGTGCGTCCGTCGCGCAAGTCCTCGACCAACCAGGAGAAGGCCCGGCTGGCGAGTTGGTCCAGCTCCGCACCCGGCCCCGCGTCGATCGCCTGTCGCAGTGGCTCAGGCCGGTAATCGGCGGGGTCGAGCCCGTCCGCGCCGATCGCGTCGATCGCGGCAAGCAGCGCCCGCGCATCGCCTTGCGTCCAACTCTGCACTGCGGGGAAACGCGGCGGCGGCGGCACCGTTAACGGCTGGACGACGGGGTTCGAGATCACTTGCACGGCGTCACTCTCGAGTACCGGCTGTGGCTGAACCGACGCAGCCTGCGCCCACGCAGCGGCAGGCAGGCACAGCGCCGCGGTTCCCGTCAAAATATGCCGCAAAATCGCATTCATGGTGCTTCTCGCCCCTGGTTCCCTCGAAGAGCCGGCAACCCGCGCGCTTCGTGCATCGACGGCCGAGCAACTCATTTTGCCCGTTTCGCAAGCCCTCATCAAGCATCGCGGCTGACTGTCCGCTGAATCGGCCTTAAGACGATGCGATGATTTCGCGCGACGAGCTGCGGCCGTTCCTCACCGCATTCGCCGGGGTCGCGACCTTTTCGCTGATGGATGCGCTGATGAAAGGCGCCTCGCTGGCGGTCGGCGCCTACAGCGCGATGGCGGTGCGCAGCGTTATCGGCTTCGCGATTGCGCTGCCGCTGTGGCGGCTCGCCGGCTGGCAGCGGCCGAGCCGCGTGGCTCTAAAGCTTCATGCGATCCGGGGCGTGGTCGGCACCGGCATGGCGCTGACGTTCTTCCATGGCCTCACCCTGCTTCCGATGGCCGAAGCGATCGCCCTGAGCTTCATCGCCCCGCTGATCGCGCTCTATCTCGCAGTCGTCGTGCTCGGCGAGCGGATCGGCCGGCCGGCCATGTGGGCTTCGCTGCTCGGGCTCGCGGGTGTGGTCGTCATCGCCGCCAACCGGATCGGCGACGGCGCGGCGGAGGAACGGGCGCTGTGGGGCGTCGCCTCGATTCTCTTTTCGGCGCTGCTGTTCGCATGGAATCTGATCCTTCAGCGGCAGCAGGCGCTGGTGGCGAGGCCGTTCGAGGTAGCGAGCTTCCAGAACGGCATCGTCGGCGCGATCCTGCTGCTGTTCACGCCGTGGTTCCTCACCTGGCCGGATGGCGAGGCGCTCGGTTGGATCGCGGGCGCCGCGCTGCTCGCCGTGCTGTCGGCCGCGCTGATGTCATGGGCCTATGCCCGCGCCGAGGCACAAGTGCTGGTCCCGCTCGAATATTCGGCGTTCCTGTGGGCGGCGCTGCTGGGCTGGCTGGTGTTTGCCGAAGCGCTGACCGTTCCGACAGTGGCCGGCGCGGCGCTGATTATCGCGGCATGCTGGATCGCCGCGCCGCGCAAGCGCACCGAGCAATCGCAGGTCTGATTTAGTCCGCCGGCTGCACCTCGGCTGCGGGTGCTTTGGCGGCATCGCCGCCCGAACCGCCGCCTTCGATCAGCAGGCCGAGCCCGCCCCCGAGGAACGCCGCGGCGGTCAGCGCAATTGCCATCGGGATCACTCCCAGCGGCTGTCGCCCCGATCCGGGCCCCGGTCCTGACGCCAGATCCATCGATCGTTCCTTCCTCCCCTTGACCTTAGGCCGGGCCTCGCGCAGGTGCCAGCCGAAATGCCGCAAATGCCCGGCAACCCAGCAACCGAGGACAGCATTGGATGACCCAGGTCGGCCAGAATTCGCTCGACACCCGCAGCACACTCACCGTCAACGGCAAGGACTATGCCTACTACTCGCTGGCGAAAGCCGCCGAGAAGATCGGCGACATCTCGCGCCTGCCTTTCTCGCTGAAAGTGCTGCTTGAGAACCTGCTGCGGTTCGAGGACGCCGGCTTCACCGTTTCTCTCGGCGATATCCAGGCGCTGGCCGACTGGCTCAAGGATCCGCGCACCGGCAAGGAAATCCAGTATCGCCCCGCGCGCGTGCTGATGCAGGATTTCACCGGTGTGCCCTGCGTGGTCGATCTCGCGGCGATGCGAGACGCGATCGCCAAGCTCGGCGGAGACACCTCGAAGATCAATCCGCTGGTGCCAGTGCACCTCGTCATCGACCATTCGGTGATGGTCGATGAGTTCGGCCATCCCAAGGCGTTCGAACAGAACGTCGAGCTCGAATACCAGCGCAACATCGAGCGCTACGATTTTCTCAAGTGGGGTTCCAAGAGCCTCGCCAACTTCAAGGCGGTACCCCCGGGCACCGGCATCTGCCACCAGGTCAACCTCGAACACATCGCCCAGGCGGTGTGGACCAGCGAGGACCAGGAAGGCGTCA
>CAYNXB010000034.1:0-27514 GCA_964401045.1 uncultured Sphingomonadaceae bacterium
GCCCGGCGCAGCAGGTCGGCGCCGCCGAGCGAGTAGCCGGCCAGCACCTGCGCCGCCTGCATTACCTGTTCCTGATAGACGATGATGCCGTAAGTCTCCCCCAGCACTCCTTCGAGCCTGGGGTGCGGATACTCGATCGCCTCGAGCCCGTTCTTGCGCCGGCCGAACAGCGGGATGTTGTCCATCGGGCCCGGGCGATAGAGCGCGTTGAGCGCGATGATATCCTCGAACACCGTCGGCTTCACCGCCGAGAGGGTGCGCCGCATGCCTTCGGATTCGACCTGGAACACACCGATCGTGTCGCCCCGTTGAAGCAGCGCGAAGACGCCGGGATCGTCCCACGCCAGCGTATCGAGATCGATCGCGATGCCGCGCCGGGCCAGCAAGTCGACCGCCTTGCGCAACACCGACAGCGTCTTCAGCCCGAGGAAGTCGAACTTGACGAGGCCGGTGTCCTCGACCGTCTTCATGTCGAACTGCGTCACCGGCATGTCCGAACGCGGATCGCGGTAGAGCGGAACCAACTGGGCCAGCGGCCGGTCGCCGATCACCACGCCCGCGGCGTGAGTCGAGCTGTTGCGTGGCAAGCCTTCGAGCTGCATCGCCAGATCGACCAGCCGCCTCACTTCGGCGTCGGATTCGTACTCGCGGCGGAAGTCTGAAACGCCATTGAGCGTGCGCGGCAGCGTCCACGGGTCGGTCGGATGGTTCGGCACCATCTTGCACAGCCGGTCGACGTGGCCATAGCTCATCTGCAGGATGCGCCCCGCATCGCGCAGCACCGCGCGGGCCTTGAGCTTGCCGAAGGTGATGATCTGGGCGACGTGATCGTGGCCGTACTTGGCCTGGACGTAGCGGATCACCTCGCCGCGGCGAGTTTCGCAGAAATCGATGTCGAAGTCCGGCATCGATACGCGCTCAGGGTTGAGGAAGCGCTCGAACAGCAGGCCCAGCCGCATCGGATCGAGATCGGTGATGGTGAGCGCCCAGGCGACCACCGAGCCAGCGCCCGATCCGCGCCCCGGCCCCACCGGAATGCCCTGCTCCTTGGCCCACTTGATGAAATCGGCCACGATCAGGAAGTAACCGGGAAAGCCCATCTTGACGATCACGCCGGCCTCGAAATCCAGCCGGTCGAAATATGCCTGCCGCTGCTCGGCGGTCAGGTCGGCATAGGGCGCGAGCCGCGCTTCGAGCCCCGCACGGGCATCTTCGGCAAGCTTGCGCGCCTCGCCCTCAAGGTCGCCTGCAAGGCTGGGCAGGATCGGACTGCGCTTGGGCGGCGCGAAGGCGCAGCGCTGGGCCACGACCAGCGTGTTGGCAAGCGCCTCGGGGAGATCGGAGAAGATCTCCGCCATCATCGGCGCCGATTTGACGAACGCCTCCGGGCTTGAGCGGGGGCGCTCGGTGGCGTCGAGATGAGTCGAGTTGGCGATGCACAGAAGTGCGTCGTGCGCGGAATGGAAATGCGGATCGCCGTAGCTCGCAGGATTGCTCGCCACCAGCGGGATATCGCGCGCGTAAGCAAGTTCGATCAGCGCCTCTTCCGCCGCATCCTCGACCGCGTCGCCGCGCCGCGCGAGTTCGACGTAGAGGCGGCCCGGGAAGAGCGTCTCGAGCCGTTCAGCATAAGCGCGCGCATGGTCGAACTGGCCCTCGGCGAACAACCGCGTCACCGCGCCTTCGCTCGCGCCGGTCAGCGCGATCAGGCCTTCTGTGCGGCCGTCGAGCGCCTCGAACGGGATGTGCGGATCGAGATGGACCGGTCGCTCGAGGTGGGCGCGGCTGATCAGATCGCACAGGTTGAGCCAGCCAGCCTCGTTCTGTGCGTAGAGCGGCAGGTAGTCGATCGTCTCGCTGGTGGCGCGGCACACACCCAGCAGTGCGCCGATAATCGGCTGCACGCCGAGTTCGCGCGCAGCGGCAGCGAAGTTCATCGCCCCATAAAGGCCATTGCGGTCACAGATGGCGATCGCGGGAAAGCCGCGTTCCTTAGCCAACCGCGCGATCGCCTTGGGATCGATCGCGCCTTCAAGCATCGAATAGCTCGAGAGTACGCGCAAGGGAACGAACGGGGCGAAGGGCATGGGGCCGAATGTGCGGTTCACATCCCGCTCGATCAAGGTATGTTGGCCCGGTCGCTGGGGAAAAGCGGCAAAACGGGTCGCACCGTTTGCTAGGGGGAAGCGATGAACGATACGGTACAGACCGCCGGTCCGTCGAAGGGCCTGATCGACCGCGCCAAAGGGATGATCCTGACGCCGAAGACCGAATGGCCGGTTGTCGCCGCAGAACCCGATTCGGTGCAGAACATATTCCTCAAGTATGCCGTGCCCCTGGCTGCGATCGGCCCGATCGCTTCACTGATCGGCGGACAGGTGTTCGGCCTCGGGGGCTTCGGCATCACGATCCGTATTCCGCTTACTTTCGCGATCACGACCGCGATCACCCAATATGTCCTGTCGCTGGTCGGCCTGTTCGTGATTGCGTGGGTGGCTAACTTCCTGTCGCCCAAGTTCGGCGGCAAGGACAGCTTCGTCTCGGCCTTCAAGTGGGTCGTCTACGCCTACACCGCCGCCTGGGTGGCCGGCATCGTCGGGCTTGTTCCTGCGCTGGGCCTCCTGGTGCTACTTGCCGCCATCTACGGCCTCTACGTGCTCTATCTCGGCGCGGCCCCGGTGATGGCCGTGCCGCAGGACAAGGCGGCGAGCTACACGGCGGTGACGATCGTGGCGACGATCATCGTCTACTTCGTCGTCGTCGCAGTCGCCGGATCGGTCACAGCGCTGTTCATGCCGTCGCCTTACGCGGCGTCGATCGCCAGCGCCGGCGAGGCAGGACAGGTGCAGGTCGACCTGGGCGAATATGGCCAGCTCAAGGTGACCGACAACGGCAACGGCAACTCGACGGTGGAACTGCCCGGCATGGGCAAAGTCGAAATGACCAAGGACGGCGAGATGGTGAAGGTTCAGGGCGAAGGCTTCAACGCCACCGTCCAGAGCTCGCCCGCGGCCGAGTAAGCGCTACCCCAGGACCCCGTCGTGCAGACGCACGACGCGGTCCATCTTTGCTGCCAGCCGCTCGTTATGCGTGGCGACGAGGGCGGCGCTGCCCTCCCCGCGCACCAGCGCGAGGAACTGGTCGAGCACTTTGTCTGCGGTGATCTCGTCGAGATTGCCCGTCGGCTCGTCCGCGAGGACGAGCTGCGGCTTGTTGGCGAGCGCGCGGGCGACCGCGACGCGCTGCTGCTCGCCGCCCGAAAGCTGGCTCGGCCGGTGCGTCAGCCGCTGCGACAGCCCGAGCGCGCTCAACAGCTCGCGCGCACGCGCTTCGGCATCCCCTTGCGCGACGTCGGCGACGAGCTGCGGGAGGATCACGTTCTCCTCGGCGTTGAAGTCCGGCAGCAGGTGGTGAAACTGGTAGACGAAACCGAGATGGTTGCGACGGAGCGCGGTGCGATCGTCGCTACCCAGCGCGCTCGCTTCGATGCCCGCGATCGTGATCCGCCCGCCGAACCCGCCCTCCAGCAATCCGACCGCCTGCAGCATGGTCGACTTGCCGGAGCCTGACGGACCGACCAGCGCGACGATCTCGCCGGGCTCGATCGTCAGGTTCACCCCGCGCAGCACGTCGATCCGCACCCCGCCCTGCTCGAAACTGCGGGTCAGATTGTCGAGGACGACCACACTACTCATAACGCAACACCTGCACCGGATCGGTGCTCGCCGCCTTGAACGACGGATAGAGCGTGGCGAGGAAGCTCAGCACCAGCGCCATGATCACGATCACGGTCACTTCGGCAGGATCGGTCCGCGCGGGCAACTCGGTGAGGAAGCGGATCGAGGGATCCCACAGGTTCTGCCCGGTCAGCAGCTCGATCCCCCGCACGATCGGCTGGCGGAAATACAGCACCACGAAACCGAGGATCAGCCCGGCGCCGGTGCCGATCGCACCGATGATGAATCCGGTGGTGACGAAGATCTTGAGCAGGCTGCGCCGCGTCGCACCCATCGTGCGCAGGATCGCGATGTCTCGCGTCTTGGCCCGCACCAGCATGATCAGCGACGAAAGGATGTTGAACACCGCCACCAGCACGATGATCGAGAGTACGAAGAACATCGCCACCCGCTCTACCGCGAGCGCCTCGAACAGCGAGGAATTGATCGTCTTCCAGTCCTGAATCACGGCCTGACCGGCTATCTTCTGCTTCAACGGAGCCAGCGTTTCCGTGACCGTCTCGGCATCGGTGGTGGTAACCTCGATCATCTGCACCGCGTCACCGATCAGCAGCAGCGTCTGCGCATCCTGCATCGGCATCACCACGAACGCCTGGTCGTAGTCGTAGATGCCGATCTCGAAGATCGCCGAGATTGTGTAGCCGATCTGCCGCGGCACGGTGCCGAACGGTGTGGACCGCCCCTGTGGGTTGATGATCGTCAGCGTATCGCCAACGCGGACCCCGAGGTTCTGCGCGAGCTGCGCGCCGATTGCGACATTGCCCGCGCCCGGCCGCAGCGGCGTGAGGCTGCCCGCGACGAGATTTTTCTTCAGGCGATCGATATCCTCCGGCGTATTGCCCCGCGCGAGGATCGCCTCCACCCGGCCGTTGGAGCTCGCCAGCAGAGGTTGCTCGATCAGCGGCGAAGCGCGGGTGACGCCAGGCGTTTCCTTCACTTCTTCCAGCATCTCCTGCCAGTTATCGAGCCGGCCGCCGTAAGCCTGGATGATCGCATGACCGTTGAGCCCGACGATCTTGTCGATCAGCTCACCGCGAAAGCCGTTCATCACGCTCATCACGATGACCAGCGCGGCGACGCCGAGCATGACCGCCGCAAGGCTGATGCCCGCGACCAGCGCAATGAACGCCTCTCCACGGCCAGGCAGCATGTAGCGCTTGGCGATCGTCCATTCGAAAGGGGAGAGGATCAAGCGGTGGGTCCTCGCGGGGAGCGGTTGGCGCGTCGTTTAGGCGGCGGCCTGATGCATGTAAACGGCGCGCTCGTGCGAGAAGGCCTTGAAGCCGAAATAGCCGTGGTAGCTGCCCATCCCGCTGCCGTTGACTCCGCCGAACGGCAGGTTGTTCTCGAGGTAGTGCGAGAACACGCCGTTGACCGTCACGCCGCCCGATGAAGTGCGGGCGAGCACCTTGTCCACGGTGCCCTGATCGTTGCTGTACACGTAGAGCGCGAGCGGCTTGTCGCGCGCCTCGATGTAGCCGATCACCTGATCGATGTTTTCGTAAGTCATCACCGGCAGGACCGGAGCGAAGATTTCTTCCTGAAGGATCTTCATCTGCGGGGTGACGCCGGTGAGCATCGTCGGGTGGACGGTGAGATCGGCTTCTTCCAGTTCGCCGCCCGCCGCAACGGTGGCGCCCTGGGCGATCGCATCGTCAACCAGCGCCTTCACCCGGGCGAAGTTGCCCTGGTTTACGATCTGGGCGATCGATTCCTTCTTGATCTTGCCATCGGCATAGAGGTTCTCGGCGACCTTGGCCTTGAACCCCTCGACGAGGCGATCCTGCTCGCCTTCCTTCACGAACACATAGTCCGGGCAAATGCAGGCCTGGCCACCGTTGAACTGCTTGGCCCCGGCGAGATCGGCGGCGATCTTCTCGATATCCGCGCCCTCGTCGATGATGACCGGCGACTTGCCGCCGAGTTCGAGCGTGACGGTGGCGAGATTCTTGGCCGCGGCCGTCATCACGATCTTGCCGACACGCGTGCTGCCGGTGAAGAAGATGTGGTTGAACGGCAGCTCGAGCAGGTCCTGCGCCACGCTCACGTCGCCTTCGAACAGCGCAACCTCGTTTTCCTCGAACACCTCGCGGATGATGGTGCCGGCGACCCGGGCCGTGGCGGGGCACAGGTCGGTCAGCTTGACCATGCAGCAGTTGCCGGCCGCGACCGCGGCGGCGACGGGACCGAGCGTGAGGCCGAGCGGGAAGTTCCACGGGCCGAGGACCAGGCACACCCCGCGCGCCTCATAGACGATCTGCGCCTTGTCGTTCGGGTTCATGGACGGGGTGACGTCGGTCGGCTTCATCCACTCCTCGAGGTTGTCGATGTTGCGCTGGATGTTGCCGGTCACGTTCAGCACTTCGGTAACGCGGATTTCGCCCTGGGGCTTGCGGGTATCCTCAAGCACCGCGGCCACGATCTCGTCCGCGTGCGCCTCGACGGCAGCCTTCAGCCTGGCGAGCTTGGCCTTGCGCTCGGCCGCGCTCGACGCCTTGACGTCCCACTGATGTGCTTGCTGGAGGGCGAAGACCCGGGCGAGTTCGGCGGCATCGGGGTTGGCGGTGCTGGACATGGGAAGCTTCCGTTCAGGCGTGGATGTTTAGGGGGCTTATATGGGCACGCGGCCGGCGAATGTCAGCCCATGGGTTTGTTGGAGAGTGACAGGTGTGACACGGTTCTAGAGCAGAAAAGTCACCGGAGCTAAATCGCTGTTCGGGCCGGAGGTTTAGCCAGTTTTCTCGTTCGTGCATCGGCAGGCACTGCACGCGAACCGACACTGTAGGAAAGCATATTCACGGTCACAGGGGATCGAAGGCCGCCCTCACGGCCGGAACGAGATGCTGTCCAGGCGCCACCGAGAGTCGAGACTTTCGAATTCCAACTTCTTGATGTCGAACCCGTTCGGCGGCGTCGCGCCGACGACTTCAGCGCGAATGTAGCGGCCGGTTTCGCGCATCAGCACTTTCGCGCCGGGAAATTCCTTCTTCAGCGCCTTGGCTATGCCGGCCGCGTCCTTGGCCAGCTTGCCCTCCTCGCCCAGCTCGTGCGGAATGCCATCGACCAGTTCGGCGGTCGCGACCTTGAGCGCGCGCCAGCCGTCGAGGATGATGCTGGCCGAAATGATGATCGCCGCAGCCGAATCCATCCACCACAGCCCGAAGCCGATCCCCGCGACACCGATGAAGCCGGCGACTCCGGTCTGCCAGTTGGCCTTGTTCATCAGCGCATCGGTGTGGAGCAGCTTGTCGCGCATCTCCGTTGCGAGCCGCAGCTCCTTGCGGCCGATGATCAGCGGCGGGATCGTGGCGTAGGCCTGCGCCAGCAGCATGAACCAGCCGAGCCACACATCGTGGCCCCAGATGCGCACCGTACCCACGGTGACGTGCTGCTGCGTCGCCAGCGCCGTGACCGAATCCTTGAGCAGCAGCAGGCCCACCGCTGAAAGCGCGACCGCCGCGATCAGGAAGCCCAGGCCATTGACCCGGTCATAGGCATATTGGAACCGCGCGTTGGCGCCGCGCGCTTCGTAGCGCTCCGCGATCAGGAACACGATCGGCGGAATGAACCCGAGCAAGTCCTCGACCCAGGCGGTCTTCATCGCCTGGCTCGATCCCATCGCCGCGCCCAGCGCGAGAACGTAAGTGGTGGTCCAGAACACGTTCCACCATTCCAGCCGCCGCGCAGCCTTCATCGCCCGGCGAATTTCCCTGGGATGGCCGCTGCGTTCGCTCATGCCGCGGGCGCTTTCACGCTTTCCCGGATCTCGCGCTCGAGCAGCGCGATCCACCGGTTCTCGCCGTTGGCCGCCGCCGGGCCCAGCCCGAGTACGCGATCGCCGACTGCGCGGCGCGACAGCGGCTCGAGCACCGAGACGTGCTGCGTCCACGGCGTGTCCTCGGCGAATTCGCCGATCACCAGGTCTAACTGATCGGTTTCCAGCCGCGCGAGCTGGGCTTCGGCGGGGCCGGTACTGATGTGCGCCTGAGCGCCGGTGGCGCGCTCGAGACGGCCGACGAACTGGAGCGCGGCCGCGCGATCGGCAGGACGCAAGTCCGTTAGACCGACGTTGAACTCACGGGTCCGCTCGATATCATCAAGCGTCCCGGAGATGTCTTGCGGATAAGGCCCGCAGGCAGCGAGCGCGAGCGACGAGAGGATCAGCCAGCCCCGCATTGTTGCCCCCTCCCCCTTTCCATCGTCTATCGCCCTGCATGCAATACTCTCGGCCCGCCGGGCAAGTTCCTCACCCTCCGCGCAGCAATTGCACGCCCCAATCGCGCTCGAACAAATAGAGCAGCAGCCGCGCGGCTTCGCCCCTTTCGCCGGTGAGGCCACCATCGCGTTCGACGAGCAGGCGCGCATCTTCATGCGCGACAGGCAGCAGGCGCTGGATCTGTTCGAGGCTGGCGATGCGGAACGGCGTA
This sequence comes from uncultured Sphingomonadaceae bacterium, assembly GCA_964401045.1. GTDB lineage: Bacteria > Pseudomonadota > Alphaproteobacteria > Sphingomonadales > Sphingomonadaceae > CAYNXB01. The sequence goes on from CAYNXB010000034.1 coordinate 8,165, forward strand.
TCGCCCGACTGGCGCGTTCCGAGCAGTTCGCCGCCGCCGCGCAGCTCCAGGTCTTCCTCGGCGAGGCGAAAACCGTCCTGAGTCTCTCGGATCAGCGCCAGGCGGGTACGCGCGGTCTCGGACAATTGCTCGCCGCGCAGCAACAGGCAGACCGACTTCTCGCTCCCCCGCCCTACCCGGCCGCGCAACTGGTGGAGTTGCGCGAGGCCGAAGCGCTCGGCCTGCTCGATTACCATCAGCGTGGCGTTGGGCACGTCCACCCCCACCTCGATCACGGTGGTGGCGACCAGCAGCCTGGCATCGCCGCGCGCGAAACGCTCCATCGCGGCGTCTTTAAGCTCCGGCTTGAGCTGGCCGTGGACCAGCACGACTGCATCGCCGAACCGCGCCTTGAGCGAAGCGTAACGGGATTCGGCGGCGGCGAGATCGTCGCTTTCATCCTCGCCGCGCACCATCGGGCAGACCCAATAGGCTTGCTGACCGCTCTCGATGTGCCGTGCGACGCCGCTCACAACCTCGGCGAGCCGGTCGAGCGCGATCACCCGCGTATCGATCGCCTGACGGCCGGGCGGCATCTCGTCGAGCCGGCTGACGTCCATTTCGCCGTACTGCGCCAGGGTGAGCGTGCGCGGGATCGGAGTGGCGGTCATCGCCAGGCAATGCGGCGTGACCCGGCCCTTCTGCGTGAGCAGCAACCGCTGGCTGACGCCGAAGCGGTGCTGCTCGTCGATCACGACCAACCCCAGATCCTTGTAGGCGACCGTATCCTGGAAGATCGCGTGGGTGCCGACGACGATGTGGATGCTGCCGTCCAGCAGGCCCATCAGGATGCCCTCGCGCGCGCGGCCCTTGTCGCGGCCGGTAAGTAGCGCGATCGTCACGCCGGTGGGCGCGGCGAGTGCGCGCAGCGTCTCGTAATGCTGGCGCGCGAGCAGCTCGGTCGGGGCGAGCATCGCCGCCTGCGCGCCGGCCTCGACGGCGACCAGCATCGCTTCGAGCGCCACCACCGTCTTGCCCGAGCCGACATCGCCTTGCAGCAGCCGCAGCATCGGCGCGCCTTGGGCCATGTCGCCTTCGATCTCGCCAATCGAGCGCCGCTGCGCGCCGGTGAGCGGGAACGGCAGCGTGAGATTGGCACGCAGCGATCCGTCGCCTTGCAAGGGGCGCCCCTTGCGGCGGCGGTTGTCGGCCCTGACCAGCATCAGCGCCAGCGAGTTCGCGAGCAATTCGTCGTAAGCGAGCCGGTCTTTCGCCGCCGGATGTTCGCCTTTGTGCGCCAGCACCAGCGCGTCACACCATGCCGGCCAGCGCTCGAGCTCGAGAAGGTTGGGCTCGATCCATTCGGGCAGGTCCGGCACATGGGTCAGCGCCTGCTCGACCCAGCTGGCGACACGCGGCTGGGTCAGCCCTTCGGACAGTGGATAGACCGCTTCGTTGAGCGATCCCAATGCCTCGCCGCTATCCTCGACGATGTGATCCGGATGGACGATCTGCAGCATCTGCCCATACTGGTCGAGCCGCCCCGAGACCCAGCGCTTCTCCCCCACCGGAAGCTGTTTCCTGGCGGTGTAGGAGGCTTTGCCGAAATAGATCAGCGCGCAGACGTTGCCCTTCGCATCGTGCGCTATCACCCGGTAGGGCCCGCGGTTGCGGCTTGCGCGATGCTCGATCGTGGTTAGCGCGACGACGATCTGCTCGCCCACGCTTGCTTCGTCGAGATCGCTCACGGCCCGTCGCTGCACGAAGCGGTCGGGCAGATGATAGGCGAAGTCGCGAATGCGCGTGAGCCCGAGCTTCTCCAGCGGCTGGCGAAACTTCGGCCCGACGCCTTCGAGCGTGGTCGCTTCGGCGAACAGCGGGTTGAGGCGTTCGGGCCGCATGGCGAAGCCCTACCCATCACGCCGCGCCAAGGGAACCACCGTCGGCTTCGCGCTTTGCGGCATGGACGACCCCTCCAGGAGATTTCAGATGGCAAAAGAAGAATTTACCGACGCGATCGCATTGCTCAAGAACGACCATCGCACGGTCGAGGACCTGTTCGCCAAGTTCCAGAAGGCGAACGATGACGGCAAGAAGTGGGAGCTTGCGCAGCAAATCTGCAATGAACTCAAGATCCACGCCCAGATCGAGGAAGAAATCTTCTACCCGGCCTGCGAAGGCAAGATCGAGGAAGACCTCTACCGCGAGGCCTACGTCGAACACGACGGCGCCAAGGTGCTGATCAACGACATCATGGCCAGTGGTGGCAAGGGCGACTTCTTCGAGGCCAAGATGACCGTCCTGTGCGAAGAGATCGACCACCACGTGAAGGAGGAGGAGAAGCCCTCCGAAGGCTTCTTCGCCCAGGCTCGTGACGCCGGCCTCGATATGGTCGACCTGCGCGACCGCCTGATGACGCGGAAGGAAGAACTGCAGCAGCAAGCCGAAACCGCCGGCCTTCCCCCGGCCGAACTCACCGCAGTAACGGTCCAGTCCGCCTGACGCCCGATTGACGGCGCATCGACGGGGTTTCCGGCCGGCTTGCTGCCGGAACCCCGTTTGCGCGCATACGTTGGGTGCGGGAAAGGATCTGAAACATGGCCACGAATGCGGCCGACGGTCCGACATCGCGCTGGAACCGCATCTTGCACGCCCTGCGCGGCCAGCATACTCCCGAACCCATGGATATGAAGTCCCGTCTTTCGCGCGCGCACTTTCGTGCCTGGCACCGCGGCACCCGCGAGGCGGATTACATGATCGGCAGCTTTTTCGATCATCACCACCAGCACTGGAGCGAAGCCGAGCTCGTTTGGTTCGAGACTTTGCTCGAGGAAGAGGACGTCGATATCATGGGCTGGGCGTTGCACGCCCAGGCGGTGCCCGACCGGCTATCGGGCCCGCAAATGACTGCGCTTCAGCGGCTGGATTACGTCAAGGTCTGATCCTATCTCGTGCGGGCAAACGCAGGGTGGCGCATCGCGGCGCGGCTCGCTAACGCCCTTTTCAATACCCCCTCCTCTTACGAGCAGGGGGCTTTTGCGTATGGCTTGAACTGGACCAAATGCCCGACCTCTCCCGCATCCTGACCGCCAAGCAGCCGCTCACCCTTGCCGCCATCGCCCGCGGTGCGCAGCCGCTGGTGCTCGCCGACCTCGCGCGCGCCTCGCTCGGCCGGGCGGTGTTCGTTGCGCCGGACGAGCAGGCCATGAGCGCGGTCGCCGATGCGGCTACGTTCTTCGCGCCCGAGCTCGAAGTGATCGAGTTTCCCGCCTGGGACTGCCTGCCCTACGATCGCGCGAGCCCGGCGCTTTCGGTAAGTGCCCGGCGGCTCGCGGCGCTCCACCGTTTGCAGGCGACGCGCCTCGTCGGAAACGGCGGCGCGCAGCTCGTCGTCACTACCGTCAACGCCTTGCTCCAGCGCGTGCTGACCCCGTTCCGTATCCGCGAGGCGGTGCGTGAGCTGGCGCCGGGCACGAGCATCGGCCACCAGAGCCTTATCGCGCTGCTCCAACGCCAGGGTTACACGCGCACCGATACGGTGGCCGACCACGGCGAATTCGCGGTGCGCGGCTCGATCTTCGACATTTTCCCTTCGGGGCTCGAGCAGGGCCTGCGGCTCGATTTCTTCGGCGATGAGCTGGAAAGCCTGCGGCTGTTCGATCCCAGCACCCAGCGCACCACCCAGGTGATCGACCGCCACCTGCTGCTGCCGGCGAGCGAGGCGCTGCTGGACGAGGACACGATCACCCGCTTCCGCACGCGCTATCGCGAGAAGTTCGGCGCGGCCGCGACCGGTGACCCGCTATACCAGGCGGTCAGCGACGGCCGCCGGCTCGCGGGAATGGAGCACTGGCTGCCGCTGTTCGAGGAGCGTCTGGCGACGCTGTTCGATCATCTTGGCGATAACGACCAGATCGTGATCGACGTCGGCGCGATATCGGCGGGCGAGGAACGGCTTGCCGACATCGCCGATTATCAGAAGCAGCGCACGGAAACCGCCGGCCAGGCGGTTGGCTCGTACCGCCCGCTTTCCACTGAAGCGCTCTACCTTTCGCCCGACGAATACGGAACGGCGCTCGCCAAATGGCCGGTCCACCGCGCAACCGCGTTCAACGAGCCCGAGAGCGCGACAGTGCTCGACTTCGGCTTCCGTTCGGCGCGGGACTTCACGCCGGAACGCGCGCAAGGCGCCAACGTCTACGCCGCCGCCGCGCTGCATCTCAGGGCGGTCGGTGACCTGGGCCGGCGGCCGTTGTTCGCCGCCTATTCGGAAGGATCGCGCAGCCGCATCGCCTCGATCCTCGAGGAGGCCGGCACGCGGGTGAAGATGGCCGCCAACTGGCAGCAGGCGTTGGCGCTCGCGAGCAAAGGCAAGCCTGCGGCGATGGTCCTGCCGCTCGATGCGGGCTTCGCCAACCACGAGATCGAACTGATCAGCGAGCAGGACCTGCTCGGCGACCGGCTCGTCCGGCGACGCAAGAAGCGCAAGGATTCGGACGCGTTCCTCGCCGAGCTTTCGGCGCTCAACAAGGGCGACCTTGTCGTCCACATCGAACATGGCATCGGCAAGTATCTCGGGCTCGAGCCGATCAAGGTCGGCCAGAGCGCGCACGACTGCGTGATGCTGGAGTACGCCGGGGGCGACAAGCTCTACATCCCGGTCGAAAACATCGACGTCCTAAGCCGCTACGGCAGCAGCGAGGAAGCGGTGCCGCTGGACCGGCTCGGCGGCGAAGCGTGGCAGAAGCGCCGCGCGCGCCTCAAGGAACGCATTCGCGCCATCGCGGCCGAACTGCTGCGTACCGCCGCCGCCCGCGCATTGCGCAAGGCCCCGGTGCTGCAAGCCGAAGAAGGCCCGTATAACCAGTTCGTCGACCGCTTCCCGTGGCAGGAAACCGACGATCAGGAGCGCGCGATCGAGGACGTGCTCGACGATCTCGGAAGCGGCAAGCCGATGGACCGGCTTGTCTGCGGCGACGTTGGCTTCGGCAAGACGGAGGTCGCGCTACGGGCCGCGTTCGTCGCGGCGATGAGCGGCCAGCAAGTGGCGGTGGTCGCGCCGACCACCCTGCTTGCACGCCAGCACTACCAGAATTTCTGCGAGCGCTTCGGCGGGTTCCCGCTGAAGGTCGGGCGCCTCAGCCGCCTGGTGCCGCCCAAGGAAACCGCGGAGACGCGCACCGCGCTCAATGACGGCACGCTCGATATCATCATCGGCACCCATGCGATCCTGTCGAAGACCACCCGGTTCAAGCGGCTGGGACTGGTGATCGTCGATGAGGAGCAACGCTTCGGGGTCAACCACAAGGAAAAGCTCAAGCAGCTTCGCGCCGACGTCCATGTGCTTACGCTCACCGCGACGCCGATCCCGCGCACGCTGCAGATGGCAATGAGCGGGCTGCGCGAGCTATCGACCATCCAGACGCCACCGGTCGATCGCCTCGCGGTGCGTACCTACGTGATGGAGTGGGATCCGGTGGTGATGCGCGAAGCGCTGCTGCGCGAACATCACCGCGGCGGGCAAAGCTTCATCGTCGTGCCGCGGATCGCCGACATTTCCGAGATCGAGGATTGGCTGCGCGCCTACGTTCCCGAAGTGAAGTTCGTGACCGCGCACGGGCAGATGAGCCCGAGCGAGGTCGAGGAGCGGATGAGCGCCTTCTACGACAAGAACTACGAGGTCCTGGTCTCGACCACGATCGTCGAAAGCGGGCTCGACATCCCGAGCGCCAACACGATCGTGATCCACCGCGCGGACCGCTTCGGGCTCGCCCAGCTCTACCAGCTGCGCGGCCGCGTCGGGCGCGCGAAGCTGCGCGCCTATGCCTACCTGACGACCCCGAAGGACACCGCGCTCGGCGAAGTGGCCGAGAAGCGGCTCAAGGTGCTCAGCGATATCGATTCGCTCGGCGCCGGATTCCAACTCGCGAGCCACGATCTCGACATCCGCGGCGCCGGCAATTTGCTCGGCGACGAGCAGTCTGGCCACATCCGCGAGGTGGGCTTCGAACTGTACCAGTCGATGCTCGAGGACGCGATCCTCGCAGCCAAGGCTGGCGATGCGGGGCTCAAGGAAGACGCGAGCGGCCTGTCCCCGCAGATCACCGTCGATGCACCGATCATGATCCCGGAGGAATACGTGCCGGACCTCGCGGTGCGCATGGCGCTCTACCGCCGCCTCAACGATACCGACGACACGGCGGAAATCGAAAGCCTCGCCGCTGAGATGATCGATCGCTTTGGCCCGCTGCCGCAGCCGACGCAGAACCTGCTCAAGCTAATCGAGATCAAGCACCAGGCGATCGCCGCGCACATCGCCAAGATCGATGTCGGTGCGAAGGGCACGCTGGTCACCTTCCATAACGACGATTTCCCGGACCCCGCCGGACTGCTTGCCTACGTCGATCGGCTCAAGGGCACCGCCAAGCTGCGGCCCGACATGAAGCTGGTGATCAACCGCGCATGGGGTGACGCGGCGAGCCGGTTGAATGGCCTCGGTCAGCTCACCAAGGGGTTGAGCGGGATCGTGGCGAAGGCGGGCAAGCGGGAGAAGCGGACGCCTAGCCCTTCGCCAGCTCCGTAAAGTCCGCCCCGCTCATCGGCGCGGCGCGCAGGAAGCCCTGGTAGAACGCGCAGCCCTCTGCGGCGGCGAGCGCCCGCTGGTCCTCGCTTTCGATGCCTTCCGCGATCACCACGAGGTCGAGCGCTTTCGCCAGCGCGACGATTGCGCGCAGCACCGCGAGGTCGCGTTCGTCCTGGACAATGCCTTCGACCATCGCCCGGTCGAGCTTGAGGTAATGCAGCGGCAGCAGTTTGAGGTAACGGAAGTTGCAGAACCCCGCCCCGAAATCGTCGAGCGCGATCCGCACCCCGCGCTCAACCAGGCTGGCAAGTGCGCGCGCAGAGCGCTCGACATCGCTCAGCAGCGCCTGCTCGGTAATTTCGAGCGTAAGGCGCTCGGGCGGAAACCCGGTTTCCACGAGCAGCGCGGCGAAGTCGTCGGCGAAGTTGCCCGGCGCCAGGTCCGCCGGCGTGACGTTGAGCGACAGGCGCAGCGATCCCGGCCATTGCGCCGCCGTCGTCAATGCGCGCTCGGCGACGTGGCGGGAGAGCTGCGGCAGGTACTCGGCGCGCTCGGCGATTGCGAACAGCGCACCGGCGGCCACCTTGCCGAGCTTCGGGTGGTGCCAGCGGGCGAGCGCCTCGGCCCCTACCAAGGCGTCGTCACCACTCGCGAACTGCGGCTGAAACACGATCTCGATCTCATCCTGGTCGAGCGCGGCAAGCAGGTCCGCCTCAAGCTGTGCGGCGCTGCGGCCGGCAAGCGTCACCTCGCCGTCGACCCAGCCCATTTGCGCGCTCGCACCGCGCTGGGTGCGCTCGAGTGTTTCGGCCAGACGACCGAACATCGCGTCCGGCGTTTCGCCCGGCAGGACCCGCATCAGCGCCACGCGCGGCCACAGGCGCAGCGTGCCCTGCCCGCCCGGATGGGTGATCGGGCGAGCGACTTCGGCGGCGAGCGTCTCGCCGAGCCATTGCCACCGCTCCCGGCTGCACGCCTCGTTAGCGGCGACGAGGAAGCTGCCTCCCCCGACCCGCGCCGCGATCCATTCGCCGTCAAGCTCCTCGCTCGCGAAATGAAGGATGCGCGCGGCGACCGCAACCAGTGCGCTGTCACCCGCCGCTTCGCCATAGGCGAGGTTCACCGTATCGAAGCGCCGCAGGCCCAGCAGCATCGCGTGGACCGGCGCCGCGCCGCCCGGCCTGGCATCGGCAGTCCATCTGGCGATCCGCGCGAGTGCCGCGTCGATCCCCGCAAGCCCCGTGAGGCGATCGCGCGGATGTTCGTTGAGGACGCTGGCCATACGAGCGCATGTAGTGCGTCGCGGTTAGCAAATCATTCCATCCGGCGCCCGCGTTGCCAAATGGGACGGCGCGCGCGTAGATGGCGACGATGAGAGCTTCCGAATGACCGGCACGGACCGCAAGCTGGCGCTGCTCGCCTCGCCGGTCGATCGCGCGCAGGACGCGGCGGCGCAGCTGTCGGCTGCGATCACCTTCGTCCCGCTTGCGGAGGCGGACACGGTAGTGGTGCTGGGCGGGGACGGGTTCATGCTGCAGACCTTGCACCAGATGCTCGACGCCGGCCGCGTGGTGCCTGCCTACGGGCTCAACCTGGGAACCGTCGGCTTCCTGATGAACACCTTCGATGGGTGTGACAGCCTCATCGAGAGAATCGAGAACGCCAAGGCCTTCGCGGTCGATCCCTTGCGCATGGAGGCGGTCACCCAGAACGGCGAGACCTACAGCGCATACGCGATCAACGAAGTCTCGCTGCTGCGCGAAACCCGCCAGACCGCCAAGATCGAGGTTGCTGTCAATGATCGGGTGCGCATTCCCGAGCTGATGTGCGACGGCGTGCTGGTCGCGACGCCGGCCGGCTCGACGGCCTACAACCTGTCTGCCAGCGGGCCGATCCTGCCGCTCGATTCGAAACTGCTCGCGCTCACTCCGATCAGTCCGTTCCGCCCGCGGCGCTGGCCCGGCGCGATCCTGCCGGACCGCAGCCGGGTGACACTCCGCGTGCTCGAACCGGCCAAGCGCCCGGTGGCGGTGGTCGCCGACCAGAAGGAAATCCGCAACGTAGCCGAAGTGCGGCTCGAGATCGCGCGCGACCGGGAACTGACGCTGCTGTTCGATGCCGGCCACGCCCTCGACGAACGCATCGTCGCGGAGCAATTTGAGGTCTAAATCCGCCTTGCCAACCGCGGCCGCCATCCATATAGGCCCGGGCCTGCCGAGAGGCTGCTCCCCGATAGCTCAGCGGTAGAGTAGGTGACTGTTAATCACTTGGTCGTTGGTTCGAATCCAACTCGGGGAGCCAGATTTCCACAAGCGCGAATGGTATGAGACAGCCTCTCAACCCCACGGATTAATCCGTGGGGATCGGGTTCTTTTGCGTTATCGCGAGCCCACGGCGGGAACGATTCCGCGCTCCTGCATCCAGTCGAACAGGCGGTTTCCCCACAGGTCGACGGTCATGGAGAAGTTCGGAACTTCATACACGTGCAGCTCGGCCTTCTGACCGGCCGTTTTCCAGATCGAGAACAGCGCGATCAGCCCGTCGGTCACCGGCCCGTGGTCCGCTTCGGTGACGAGGAACAGCGGGGGCGCATTTTCGCCCGCCGCGACATCCTGCAACGCGGGGCCGAAAATCGATACGATGAAATCGGGTTTGGTCTCGGGCGGCCCCTCGGCCATCAGCGCGCCGAACGCCACCCCTCCCCCGGCGGACGTCCCGATCATGCCGATGCGCGAGCGGTCCAGATGCCATTCGCCCGCCTTGCGGTCGGCCAGTTGCAGCGCCGCCTGTCCATCGGCCGTCGCCAGCCGGAGCACTTCCGAAAGGGCCGGGTCGTCTGGTGACGGATTGGCGTTGCCATTGCGAATCTCGAGCTTGGGGAACTTGACGGCGGCGGCCGCACCCCCTGGCGGGGGCGACGCGGGTTGCGCAAGGCGTTGGGGATCAATCTGCAAAGTGCGATATTCGAGCAGGAGGACCGTGACGCCGTGATCGAGAAAGGCCGCGATCTCGCCGTCGGTTTCATCCCCGAGGCCGAGAACCCGCAGGCCGCCGCCAGGCAGCATGACTACGGCTGTGCCATTGGCTTTGCCGGGAGCCGGCCGATAGACCGCAATCCGCGGCTCGCGCGTGTTGTACACACTCTCCCGGCCCCGCTCGCCAGTGACAAATCGATCGAACTTCCAGTTTTCGGAGCCCGCCGCGGCCCCATCGTAGAGCGGGCCGGAGTAAACCGGCTCCGGCAGCGCCCGCGAAGATGCCTGTACCGGGGCAACGAAGCCCAGCAATGCGCCACACCCGGCCAGCCAAATCCGCCACGCTCCGTTCGAACCGGCAGCGCGCACGCTCATGCTTCGAGGCCGACGAAGAACATCGGCGTGCTGGTCGGCCCCAGTTCCGGAAGGCGAGTCATTTCGAGCTCGCCATCGAGCCCGAACGATTGCGTTCGCGCAAGCAACTCTTCGATGAAGATGCGCAGCTCCAGCCGCACCAGCCCGCTCCCCGCGCATTGGTGCGGCCCACGCCCGAACGCCAGATGCGCCTGGATATTCGTGCGATTGAGCCGGAATGTGTCGGGATCGTCGAACACGCGGTCGTCGCGGTTCGCCGAGGCATAGACCATGGTCACCGGTTCGCCTTCGGGAATGGTCCGGCCGTGCATGTCCAGATCGCGCGTGGTTGTGCGCGCGAACCCGCGATAGGGCGAATAGAGCCGGAGAAGCTCCTCAATCGCCGCCGGAATGAGATCGGGCCGATTGCGCAGGTCCTCCTGCAAGGCCGGGTCCCGGGTCAGGTGCACGCACATGCTGCCAAACAGCGGCGGCGGCGCCATCAGCCCCACCACCAGCGCCTGCCGCAGCGTTGCCACCACGTAGTCGAACGGTATGTTTCCGAACGGCGTTTCCTCGATCAGGAGCGCCGAGGCAGGATCTAATTCGGGCAGGCGCGGATGATCGCGGCGATCCTCGGCAAGCTCGCGCGCTATCTCATAGAGCTCGCCGCTGGTCTTCGCGACCTGGTCCGTGTTCTGGGTCCGCCACGCCACGTTATACAGGCGCGCGACCTCCGCCAGCTTGTAGGCATGCTGCGGCTCCAGATTGAGCCATTCGACGGCGACCCAGGCGGGAAAGATCGTCGCGAAATCGCTCGACATGTCGCCGCGGCCCGCCGCGATCATGCGATCGAGCTCGCGGCCGGCATGTTCGCGCAAGACCGGCTCCATCTGCTTCACCCGAGTGGCTCGCAAAGTTCGGTCGAGCGCGCGCCGGTAAGGCGTGTGCTCCGGCGGGTCTTTGCCGAGGGGCGGCCGCCGCTTTCCCAGGGACATGTTCGGAATCACGTTGATCCTGGAGGTTATGAAAAGCTCCGGATCGGTCACCGCCGCGACGATGTCATCATACCGCGTCAACGCCCAGAACCCGCCGTGCGCGGTGGAATGCGCGAGCGGGCAAGTGTCGCGCAGGCGACGGTATTCGGCATGGGGGCTGTCGAACGTCTCCGCCACAGTAGGGTCGAAATCGTCCCCGGCTGCCTCACGCGGCAAACCATCTGGCACTTGTTTTCCTTCCTTGCGCGGACCGCCCGGGCGACCAGTCGCCGGGCCAATCCAATCCTGTCGATCGACGGGAGGCGAGCGATCAATATAATCCGGCACATGTCGATGCAAGCGCTATCATTTGAGTAGGCAGTGTAGTCCACAGGCAAATGCAAGCGTGTTCACCTATTTGCTACGAAACAGCGCCCCGACATCATCGAGTTGATCGAGGTTGAGGATCGCATCGGCCATGGCGCGGGCCGCCGCCGCGGGCTGAGGACGCGATGCCTTCGCCGTACATTCCACGAACTTCTGCACTCGCTGCTCGTCGGTCAGCGGCCTCTCGGGCGCTCCGCAGGCGCGGCCAATCGATGCCTCGAACGCTTGCCCACCGTGCAATTCGATGCGGAGCGCGCCGCCGGCCCCTCTCTGCCACGCCTCCGAACCGCGGAACTCCGCCTCGACCTTGTCCGCCAACGCGAGAATGGCCGGGTCTTCCAATGTCGCGGAAGTGAAATCGTCGAGGCCGACGCGTCCCCGAACCAGCGCCAGGGCCGTGACGAACGGGATGGAGAACTTCGCGTCGATCAAGGTTTGAGGGGCACGCTTGCGGGCCGGGGGATCGACCAGCATCCGTTGCGCATCGTCGTGCCCCACCACGATCCGCGCGACCGCCGACGGATCGATCGCATGGTCATTCCGCAAACGCAGCGCGAGTTCGAGACATGCGTGCGTGCCGCGGCACGTCGGCCAGGGTTTGAAGGTCAGTTCTTCGATCCAGAAGCGGTCACCCAGCCGATCGAGCAACACCTCTGTCGAGAACATTCCCCGGGCGAACAGTGCGTAAAAGCCCTCCCGCCCTTCGAGGGGCTGTTCGAAACCCGCAACGCCTGCACGGGCCAGGAGTGCGGCGTTGACCGCCGCCTGCGCAGGAAATGCTTCGCGCACGGCGCGCAACTGCGTCCGCGCGCTGTGCTTGATTTCCCCTGGCATGGTCACCTGGCACAGCATCAGCGAGAGAGCGTCGCGTACGCCCGCGGCATCGAGCCCCAGCAATCTGGCCGCGCCCGCGGCGGCCCCGAAGGCGGCGACGATCGGCGGCGGATACCAACCCCCGTTCTCCAGCGGATGGCCAACCGACAGGCCGATCCGGCAGGAGAGATCTCCGCCAAGCGCGAGCGCCGCCAGAAAGCGTCGGCCGTCGATCGGACCATCTGCCTGCGCCAGGGCGATCAGTGCCGGGGCGAGGCTCGCATTGGGATGGCCGGGAGCGAGATCGAAGGTGTCTTCGAAATCGAGCGCGTGCGCCATCGCGCCGTTGGCGAAAGCGGCCATCTGGGCCGATGCCGTGAACCCGGTGCCCAGGATCGTCGCGGGCCCCGCGCCCGATTGCCGCGCAAGAGCGATAAACGGCTGGACCTCGGGGGCGAGACCGCTTGCCGCCATCGTCACCCCCGCGGCGTCGAGCAGCACTCGCTTGGCGGCGAGCGCGGCCGACGGGGGCAACGCGTCGGTCTCGAACTGCGCGATATGCGCGCTGAGCCGGTCGCTCAGACCAGCCGCAATCACCTCAGACCGTCCGCGGCGGCGCGCCTCGCGATTGCGAAAAGCGTGGCGCCAGAGAGAGCAGCGCGATGGCTGCGATGAGAATTCCCGCACCGATCAGCTCTGCCGAACTGGGCATGGCTCCGGCCCAGAACAGCGCGAGCAGCACCGATCCGCCGACTCCCGCCAGCAGGCTCGCCGCCCGCTCCAGCGGCACGCAATAGGCGTTCTCCCGCGGATCGAGCAGGATGACGATCGAAACGATGCTGATGAGCGTCAGGGTCAGGCCGATCACGACGAGCTCGATCATCACCGGATCGGTCCAGACCGCAACGAAGCCCCAGTAAAGCTCGTCGGTCGGCCCGCCGATGCCGGATGCCGCGATGGCGGCAAGGGCCAGCACCGAGAGCGGCAAGGCGACGATTTTCTCCTCGACGAAATAACGCCGGATCGAGGCAGGATCGCCGGTCTTGGAGATGCGGTTCATCACCGCCAGGCGCACGAAGTATCCCAGTGTGTAGAGCACGATGGTCAAGATCGCGATCGGCGGCAGGTTGAAGCCGCCGCGGTCCGACAGTGTCAGCAGCAGCGCGCCCAGCACCATCGCCAGCGCCACCCAGCTCCACCAGTGCACCCGGCGGCCGAACAGGAAATCGAGCAGCGGGGCGACAAGCAGGATGTCGCCCCGCATCAGCAGCTGCATGAACGGAATCGAGACGTCACGAATGGTGAACGACAGCGGCACGGTAAACAGGATCAGCGCCGTGCCGACGCCCGAAATGAAGGTGTATTTGGTCGGAAACGGAATGCGCCTGCCCGCGACGCTGACCGAGTTCGCCGCACGGTGCCAGCCGGACAGCCAGATGAACAGGTAAGTCATCACCAGGCTCAGGATCAGCGACGCAGGCAGCGTTTCGACCCCGGTAAGCGGGCGCCCGAGCCCGGCGTGCGGATTGGTCGTGACCCACCGCGTCACCATCACGTTCGGAAGGTATAGCAGGAGATAGAGGCCCACCCACGATTCGAGGGACAGCGTCATTCGTGCGCGCGTCATTGAATTCCCTCCAGCTCGACCATCTCGGCACCCTGGCGATATGTGGCGTTCAGCCTCGCCTCTGCAGTCACGGCCCGAAGGTAGTCGACCACCTCCGCATGCTCCGCGCTGCCGGGTTCAGGAAAGCGGGGGACGGCGTCGCGGCCGATGTGCAGCGGCAGGAAGCCGGCCTTCAACAGCTTGCCCCCGCCTATTTCGAACCGGGCGACCATCGCCAGACGTGAGGCCTTGGGGAAATTGTATGCCCCCTCGAAGTCGGGCTCCCATTCCTCCGCCAGCACGCGGATCTCGTTCCAGCTTTTGGACGTGGCGTGCGCCTCATCCATCCACAGGTCGGTGGCGAAGTTGCACAGGCAATGGAACACCGGCTTGCCGGCGATAACCTGGCACCCCTTGATGATATGCGGATGCCCTCCGATCACCGCATCGGCGCCTGCCTCGATAGCGGCGCGGGCGACATCGGTTTCGTAGTCGGCCAGTTGCGCGCGAACGAAGTGGATACCCCAGTGCTGAGAGACGAATACCAGGTCCGCGCTGCGCTTGGCCTGGCGGATATCGTCCTGCATCGCCGCCAGATCCTCGCGATGCGGGTAGGTATGAATCCGCGCGGGTGTCCCCGGCTGATCGTGCTCGATCTGCTCATACACCGTATGCGCGCGCATCGGAGCGCAGCCGGGCCGGCGCTCGTCAGCCCAATAAGCCTGCGGAAGGATGCTCGAATAGGCCAGCAACGCGACGGTCGTCCCGTCCGCCAGTTCGAATAGGGCAGGCGCGCGGGCTTCAGCGATGTTCGCCCCGGCGCCGAAGACGCGCAGGCCGGCACTTTCAAGGTTCGTCCGGGTTTCGAAAAACGCTTCCCGGCCCCAATCCATGCAATGATTACCGGCCATCGAAACCGCATTGAACCCGGCGTCTGCCAGCGCCTGTGCCCCCTCGGGGCGCGCCAGCACAGCGTGGCGCGCCTGCGGCAGGCGCGTGCCGTTCGCGGCAAGACTGGTCTCGAGCTGGCCGAACACGATATCCGCCCGGCGCAGCGTCCCCGCGGTCGCGGCGAAGCTCTCGTCATAGCGGTCTCGGTCCATCGCCAGGTCGCCGGTTGCGAGTAGAATATGCGTCAATCCGTCCCTCCCCACCCGCTAAGCGCCCCCAGCGGGAGGCGGGGTAACGGGGGACGTAAGCGCTTGCAATGGCTAAATCACGCCGCTCGATCCTGCCGCAGCAAGGCCCGCATCAAACGCTTTCGCGTGCAATCAGCCGGAACCCCACGTCGACGTTGCAAGGCTGAATTTCATCGCCGTCCTGGTGCCGGGTGATCGCCGCCATTACCTCGCGCGCGATGTGGGCGCCGTCGATATCGACCGTGCTGATCGTGGGCCGCATCTCGCCCGCGATCGCGCTATTGCCGAAGCCCATCACGGCGAGGTCTCCGGGGACCTTCAACCCGGCGCTCTGCGCTTCCACGATCATTCCCTGCGCGAGATAGTCCGATCCGCAGATCACCACGTCGGGCATCCGGGGCAACCGCCGCATCTCTGCGAAGGTCCGTCGAGCGTGCCCGAAGCGGGACGGAACATCGATCAGGGTTTCCGTCGGAGCCTCCGCCCCGACCGCTTCCCATTCCTTGAGGAAGCCGGCGCGGCGAAGATGGGCGCGCGGGCCTTCAGCCGTAATGAGATGAGGCCGCGTATAGCCGCGCGAGGCGAGGAACCGCGCGATTTCACGGCCCGCGTCCTGATGTGAAAAGCCGATTGCGATGCCGACGGGATGTTCCGGCAGCTCCCAAATCTGGATGAACAGCGCTTTTCCGCGACGAACGGTTTCGACGATCTCGTCGCTCACTGGCCCGGTGCAGATGATCGCATCGACGCGCCGCGCGAGCGACGTGCGAATGAGGTCCTTGGTACGATCGACGGACGTGCCGGTCAGCCCGAGCATGACGTTGTTCCCGCTCATCGTCAGCTCATCGACCATGCTCTCGATCGTGTCGCTGAACAGCGACTGCTCGAGATGCGGGATCAGGACGGCGACCATCCGGCTACGGTTGGATGCGAGGCCGCCCGCTAGAGCGTTGGGGATATATCCCGTGAAATCGACCGCCTCACGGATGCGATCACTGGTCGCCTTGGCGACCACCTTGGGATTGTTCAGGAACCGGCTGACGGTCGCCGACGATACACCTGCCCGCTCCGCAACATCGTCAAGCGTCGGTGGGCGGTCATCCTTCATCGAAATTCTCCTTGGCCGCTACGTGCCCGAGCAGCGCCCGAGATTCAATCTCCTGCGACCGCTCGGGAAGCGGCATTGGGAAAGCGCTTGCATGACAGCCTGGCTCGATCCGGCACTCGCGCGGGATAAGGGCGGTGTTCGCAATTAACACCGTGAAATTACAATATCTTCTTCTGCAATTGGCACCCGGTGTGCTGGGCGAATGTGGGGCACGGTCGTTTGGTGCAAGCGCCCGGCATCAAGGCGCGGTGACGAGGGGAAAAGGAGGACTCTATACGGAGCCGCTTTCCCAGTCTTTCTTCAGCATGTGCTCGTAATTGCCGCCGAGCACCCCGCTCATCTTCGTGCCCTTCGCCCCGTCGGCGGTGGCGAAATCGCCCAGGCACGCCGCGATCGCTCAAGGCGCCGCGCTGCTAGTTCAGCAGGGCTCGCCGAACCGCCTGCCGCCAGCCGGCCACCATCCGCTCGCGCCGGTCCAGGGCGATGCCGGGCTCGAAGCGCCGGTCGAGGGTCCAGGTCGCTTGCAGTTCGTCGAGATCGCTCCACACCCCGGTCGCAAGGCCCGCCAGGAACGCCGCGCCGAGCGCGGTGGTCTCGACGGCAGCAGGCCGCTCGACCGAGGCGCCCAGCATGTCGGTGAGGAACTGGCATAGCCAATCGTTGGCCGACATCCCTCCATCGACCCGCAAGGCGGTGTCGCCCGTGGCGACGTCCGCGTTCATCGCGACAACGAGGTCCATCGTCTGGTAGGCAACCGATTCCAGCGCCGCGCGCGCAAGATCGGCAGCAGTCGCGTCCAGCGTGAGGCCGCAGATCAGGCCACGCGCTTCCGGATCCCAGTGAGGGGCGCCCAGGCCGACGAACGCGGGCACCATGTAGACGCCATGGTTGTCATCGCTGCGCGTCGCCATGTCGTGAGTTTGTGAGGCATGGGTGATGATCTTCAACCCGTCACGCAGCCATTTCACAGCGGCCCCGGCGATGAAGATCGATCCTTCGAGTGCGTAAGTCGTCTTCCCGCCCAGCCGATAGGCGGGGGTAGTCAGCAGCCGGGCGTTGGACCGGACGGCCTCCTCGCCGATGTTCATCAGCATGAAGCAGCCAGTGCCGTAGGTGGACTTGACCATCCCCTTGCCGAAACAGCACTGCCCGAACAGCGCGGCCTGCTGATCCCCGGCCATGCCCGCGATCGGGATCGCGCGGCCCAGGATGTCCGGGTCCGAATGGCCGAAGACGTGCGCATTGTCCTCGACTTGCGGCAGCAGTGAAGCGGGGATGTCCAGCAGCCGCAACAGTTCCCCGCTCCACGTCTGCTCGTGGATGTCGAACAGCAGCGTGCGGCCGGCATTGGTCGGATCGGTGGCGTGCACCTTGCCACGGGTGAGACGCGACAGGAGGAAGCTGTCGATCGTCCCGAACGCCAGCTCGCCGCGCTCCGCCGCGGAACGCGCTCCTGCGACATTGTCGAGGATCCAGGCGAGTTTGGTACCCGAGAAATAGGGATCGATCAGCAGCCCGGTCTTGCTCGCGACCAGGTCTTCCGCGCCCGATTGCCTGAGCCTGGCGCACGCGTCCGCTGTGCGGCGATCCTGCCACACGATCGCATTGTAGATCGGCCGCCCCGTCGCGCGCTCCCACACGACCACCGTCTCGCGCTGGTTGGTAATGCCGATGCCGGCGATATCGGCCGGATCGGCCCCCGCAATCGCGACCGCTTCGCGCATGGTCGCCACGGTATCGCGCCAGATGTCCTCGGGATCGTGCTCCACCCAGCCGAGCTGCGGATAATGCTGGGTGAATTCGCGCTGCGCGGTGGCGACCGGCCGGCCGTGCGCGTCGAACAGGATGCTGCGGCTGGATGTCGTCCCCTGATCGATCGCAAGGATATATGGGCCCTTGTTCACGATCCCTCTCCGGCCTCTCGCGAAAGGCTGTTACCGGTTCGTCCGCAATCCGCCGCAAGCCAATCATCGAGCCGCCGGATTTCCGTCAGCTTCATCCGCAGGCCAAGCTTCGACCTGCGCCATACGATGTCCTCGGCGCTCTCGGCCCATTCGCGTGACCGCAGGTAGCGCACCTCGGCCTCGCTCAATCCCGCGCCGAAGTCCTCGCCCAGATCGCGCCGCTCGCGTGCCCCGCCCAGCACCTCCGAAGCGGCCGCGCCATAGCTTGCGACGAGCCGCGCAGCGGTACGCTGGTCCAGAAATGGCGCGCGCGCCTGCAGCTCTCCCGTCAGCGCATCAAGGCTCGCTTCACCGAATTCTCCACCGGGCAGCTTCGCGTTATCGGTCCACGCCGGTCCCAGCCCTTCGACATGCCGCGACAGCCGGTCCATGGCATCCTCCGCCAGCGCGCGATGGGTGGTGATTTTTCCGCCGAGCACGCTCAGCACCGGTGCCGCTCCATCCCCTCCGTCGAGCTCAAGCACATAATCTCGACTTACGTCGGATGGATCGGCCGCGGCATCGTCGAACAAGGGCCTTAGCCCGGAATAGCTCCACACCACGTCTTCGGACGAGATCGGCTGGCGCAACCAGCGGTTCGCTGCCCGGCACAGGTATTCCAGCTCATCCCCATCAAGCCCGGGAGTGCCGGGAGGGCCATTCCAGACCACCTCCGTCGTGCCGATCAGGGTGAAATCGTGCTCGTACGGAATGACGAAGACGATCCGACCGTCGTCATTTTGGAGAATGTAGGCATGGTCTCCCTCATAGAGCCGCCGGGTGACGATGTGGCTGCCCTTGACCAGCCGGAGATGCGCGTCGTCGGCGATGCCCGCTTCCTTGGCGAGGAACTCGGTCGCCCAGCATCCGGTGGCGTTCACGAGCGCGCGGGCGACGATGGTGGAGGTCTGCCCGTCACGGGTTTCGAGGTGAACGTGCCAACCCTCATCCCTGCGTTCGGCCCGCACCACTTTGGTGCGCGTCAGGACGGTCGCCCCTCTTCGGGCCGCATCCTGCGCATTGGCGACGACGAGGCGGCTGTCGTCGCCCCAGCAATCCCAATAGGCATATCCGTGGCGATAAGATTCCCGCAACGCTGACCCGAAGACGGACCTGTCGAGGCGCACCGCGCGCGTAGCGGGAAGCGGCCCTCGGCCCGCGAGCCAATCGTAGAGGAACAGGCCGATCCGAACCATCCATCGCGGACGCATCGCCGGATCGTGTGGCAGGACGAACTGCAGCGGCCTCACCAGGTGCGGAGCGGCCCGCATCAGCCGCTCCCGTTCGGCGAGAGCCTTTGAAACCATTCGAAATTCGTAGTGCTCCAGGTAGCGCAGGCCGCCGTGGATCAGCTTGGTGCTGGCCGACGAAGTCTGGCTCGCGAGATCGCCCTGCTCCACCAGCATGACCTGCGCGCCGCGCCCGGCGGCATCGCGCGCGATGGCCGCGCCGTTTATGCCGCCCCCCACCACCAGCACGTCACACT
>CAYNXB010000035.1:0-27333 GCA_964401045.1 uncultured Sphingomonadaceae bacterium
TATGGACGGGATAACCGCTGAAAGCATCTAAGCGGGAAGCCTCCCTCAAGATAAGCAATCTTCGAGTCGTGATAGACCATCACGTTGATAGGCCGGGTGTGGAAGCGCAGTAATGCGTGGAGCTAACCGGTCCTAATAACTCTGTTCGTGCTTGATGAATTCCACCATCAACGACAGTCCTGAAGCAGGGTCTGTCGGGTGGGCGATCATCCGGCCGGACAACGTCCGAAGACACAGCATCGATTTAACCCGCACACGCCGGCTCCATTGCTTGGTGGCCATAGCGTCCGTGACCCACCCGATCCCATCTCGAACTCGGCCGTGAAACCGGACAGCGCCGATGGTACTACCGCTCAAGCGTTGGAAGAGTAGGACGTCGCCAGGCATTGCAGCCGGCGTGGCGCGGGATAAAAAACCCATTCACATGTCATAGGGCTTCGAGCCCTCGATCGAGGGCCCTTGCGGCCCTCGTTGCGTTTCGGAAGGAGCGCGCGAGCTCGAAGCTCTATATATACGGTGCCGCGGGGTGGAGCAGTCCGGTAGCTCGTCAGGCTCATAACCTGAAGGTCGTTGGTTCAAATCCAACCCCCGCAACCACCGTAACCCCCAATATCCGGAACACGATCTTGCGACGGACCAGTCCGGCGATCGCCCCAGGATATTTCATCTATTTCCGATCGCTCCCGCCGTGCGGCGAGCTCGCCTCGATCGAGGTCTGACGCGCGTCCGCTTGAGGATTCGTGCGCAGCTGCATCGGGCGCATGCCCCAATTTGTTGGCAGTAAAAAAATCGAGTCATAATAATGACCTCAACGTCGCTTGGAACGAGCTGACGATTCGGGCGTTGGGCAGGATCTGAAGGCCATGGGGAAGTGGGGCGCGATCCGCCAAGTGGGGAATAACAGCCACACTTTCGACAAAATTCGGACGTCCCGGTCTGAAAGAATCTTGCGTTAGCTGCCAGCCAAGGTATGGGGGCAGTGCAGTATGAGGCTCTTGCGTCTGCAAAGAGCTGCACTTTGGTTTGATTGAGGGAGCAGATAATGAACCGCAATTTCCGCCGCATTTTGGCCGCCGGTGTTTCTATGAGCGCACTGGTTGGTGGCGTCGCGCTCGCGCAGACGGCCCCGCCCCCCCCTGACACCGATGGGGTCTATCCGGGCGATTCGACCACGGATGAGCTGTTCGAGATCGGCCCCGTCGGCGAGGCGATTGCGGGCATCATCGACACTGACGAGAGCGAGGTCGATGTCGAGGTCGACTCTCCCCTGAACGGCCAGTTCGTTCAGTTCGTCAGCGACACTGCTGATAGCATCACTCCCTCGGTGAGCATCGAAGCGACCGCCGTGCAGACTGCGGATCTCGCGATCTGGGCCTACGATGCGGACGACGTGGACGCGGACGACGGCGCCTCGGCCGGGGTCAACGCCGGCATCATCCAGCAAGTCCAGGCCTTCGAAGCCGGATCGTACACTGCCAATGCTTCCGGCAAGGTGTCGATCGGCGAAGATTTCGCGATCCAGGCTGTTGCGGTCGATACCGCCACGGGCGAGGGCGGCGTGAATGCGGGCGCCAACGCTTTCGCTTACGTCAACAACGGCGTGCTCCAGGGCGTTCAGGCGGCTGACTCGGCGAGCGGTTCGATGCTCGTGGGCGAGGACGGTTCGTCGGTTACGATTTCGGGCGTCGCCGTGGCGGCGGGAACGAATGTCGGCGGCACGGTCGACGCGACTGTCAGCCTCGCGTCGGACACCGGCGACGTCGATCTCGGCTTCACCGATGCGGCCGCGCTGATCGGCCAGGGTGCCATGGGCAACACCGCCCAGGCCGACATGTCCATCGAAGGCGACATCGCTCTCTCGGGCTCGGCTTATGCTGCCGTCACCGACGGGCTCGCCGATGCCAACGCCAGCGTATCGATCGCTGCTGCGGGCACCGGTCTTGTCGGCGGTATCGTCCAGGCCGTGGTTGCCGACGAACTCAATGGCGAGGCGAGCGGCGATGCCACCGCCACGCTGACCAACGACGGCAGCGTTTCGCTGACCGGCAGTGCAATCGCGGTCGGTGAAGTCGGTGGCGACGCTTCGGCGAACGCCGTCCTGGCTTCCAATGGTGGCTTGAATCCGTTCGACCCCGAGTCCGTCTATGGTCTCGCCGGCGGCATCCTGCAGGGTGCGTACAGCGAAGACGGTGACGCGAGCGTCACCTTCACCAACAACGGCCCGGTCACGCTCGGCGTCAGTGCGGATGCTTCGTCCGTCGAGGGCGAGGCTGGCGAGCTCGGCAGCGTCAACGCCTCTGCGGTTGTCGCGCCTTACGCCGGTAACGGCGCGGTCATGCAGATCGCGTACGGCGAAACCGCCAGCGCGGCGTTCGACAATGGCGAAGATCTTTCGATCTACGCGAATGCGGACGCAAGCGGCGGCGAATCGGGCTTTGCCAACGCTTCGGTCGGTGAAGCCGGTGGTGGCGCTGGCGTCGTCCAGTTCGTCTACGCGAACGACGGCGATGCCTCGGGCTCGATTTCGCACGGCGAGGACACCTCGGTTGCGGCGAACGCTTCGGCGGACGGCGTGTTTACTGCCGATGCCAACGCATTTGCGATCGGCTCCTGGCAGTCGGTGAACTCGTATAACGACGGTAGCGCCACTGCCAGCTTCGCAGTTGGCGAGGACGCGAGCTTCGGCGTTTCGTCGATCGCGACTGCCGATCAGACCGGTGAGGCGGGCTTCGGTGAGGCTTCGGCCTTTGCGGCGGGCGCCGTGCTCACGGCTTACGCCACCGAGGAAGATGAGATCGCCACGGTCGATTTCGCCAACGACGGTGACTTCACTGTTTCGGGCGAAGCAAACGCTTCGGGCGAGGCGGCCGATGCCAACGTGCTTACCGGCCGTCTGGTGCGCGGTGAGGCCTTTGGTGGCGAAAGCGCCGACGCCCTCGCGACCTTCGACAATACCGGCACGATGACGCTGGCCGATTCGGCTGTCGCTGTTGGCGACAAGTCGGCTGCGGCGGGTGCGTTCGGTATCGAGGCTGTCATCCTGACGGCGCAAGGCGAGAATGCCGAGGCTTCGCTGGACAACTCCGGGTCGATCGATCTCGGTCTCGATGTCAGCGCCACTGCCGAGAACGGCGAAGCGCTGGCTTACATGTTCGACGTTGGCGGCGCGAAGATCTCGATTGATGCCTATGCCGGCGCGGACGACGAGGATTCCGACAACCACGCGGCTGCCTCGCTGAACAACACCGGTACGATCAGCGGCAACTATGCCCTCTCCGCCGATGGCGAAGATGCGGCTGCGCTGGCGTTCGCCGGCTCGTTCATCGACGTCTACGCCTCTGCCACGACTGGCGGTGCGGCGACTCTCGCTGAGGCGACCGCTTCGATCACGAACGGTGAAGATGCCGTGATCGAGTACGGTCTTTCGGCCGATGCCAACGCGGATGAACTTGGCAGCACCGCTGTCGCGGTGGCGGTGCAGGGTGAAGCGATCTCCGTCGTCTCGCAGTCTGGCAATGGCGATGCCAATGCCAACCTGGTGAATGACGGCACGATCGACCTCTCGTACAGCGCCAATGCGCTTGGCGAAGACGAGGCCGGTGGTGCGTCTGCCTGGGCTGGCGTTGGAAACGCGATCTACGTTGGCGCGACCTCGCACGACGAGGGCGACGGTACGGCGACGCTCGACAACACCGGCACGATCGGTGTCACGGCGCTCGCCACGGCGACCGGCGAGGATGGCGCGGGTGCTCGTGCGGGTGCCGGTGGCATCATCATCCAGGCTGTCGCTTTCGACGATCCCGACCATGACGCGGTGGCCGAGTTCACCAACTCGGGTGCGATCACCGGCGATGCGACTGCTGACGCGCTTGGCGATACGGGCGAAGCGTCCGCCGGAGTGTGGGGCGTTGCCGTCATCGGTGAGGCTTACAACGGCGACGATAACGTTAATGACGACCCGAGCGGTGACGCTCTGGTGACCTTCGACAACAGCGACACGATGGCCTATGCAGCCAACGCGACTGCCACCGGCACCGGCGGCTTCGCCGGGGCGGAAGCGACGGGCGATTTCATCGCCTATCAGAACGGGTACTCGGAGCGCGGCGATGTCACGCTCGACCTGACCAACAGCGGCACGATGACGCTCGACCTGACCGCCTATGCAGCGGGCGAAGACGGCGCCAGTGCGTTCGCGGGTGGCAACGGCATCATCCAGAATGCCTACGCTGAGATCGGTGAGTCGACCGTCACGCTGACCAACACCGGAACGATCGCGGTCACGGCCGATGCTCGTGCGGTTACGGCAGACGGTGGTGCAGCCAACGCCACAGCGGTCGTTGGCGGGTACGGAATGGGTCCTCTCTCGGCTGGGCCGGACGTAGCGGGCGTCGTGCAGAGCGCCTATGGCTCGCACGTTTCGCACCTCAACTCTGCTGACGAGACCTACAGCGCAACGGCTTCGGCTGAAGGCGAGGATGCTTCGGCCAGCGCCTACTCCGGCGGTGTTAGCCAGTTCGCCTACTCGGACGGCGGCGAAGACGCGCTGGTCGACTTCGTCAACGACGCGGACGGTACTTTCACTGTCAGCGCCGATGCCGATGCTGTCGGCATGGACGACGTCAGTGCCTATGGCGAAGCCTTCGGCGTGTACCAGGTATCCGCTGGTGAGAACGGCCAGCTGTCGTTCACCAACTCCGGTGACTTCTCGGTCTCGGCGACGGCGAATGGCTCTGCCGGGGAAGATACCGCTCCGGGTGAGGCGGACGTGAATGCCCGTGCTACTGCAACCGGCGTCGCCCAGTGGGTTGACGGCGAGAGCGGCACGGCCAGCTTCCTCAACGAGGGCACCTTCTCGGTGGATGCCAGCGCGACGGCTTCGGTCGGCGAGGACAACGTCGGCAACGCCTTCGCCACTGCGATGGGTTACAGCGCCGTCTCCCCGAACTTCGACCTCGACGTGACCAACGCGGCTGACATCACTGTCACCGCGACGGCCATGGGAGAGGACAACGTCGGGGCCTATGCGGCCGGGATCGACGCTTACAGCGGTGGTGCTCTTACCGGCAATGTGGTCAACGAGGATGGCGCGACCATCAGCGTCCTGGCCCACGCTGCTGGCGGTGCTCCCGACGAAGTGACGGTCGGCGTCGGCGAAGCCGCGGTCGACTATCTGGTCGGCACGGACGCTGCCCATGCGGTCGGCATCGCGCTCGTCGGCGGTGAAGTGACGGCGACGGTGACCAACGACGGCGTGATCCACGTCACGGCGATCAACGATGGCGCTGCTGCGACCGTAACCGGTGCTTTCACCGGGGCTGACGAGAACTTCGCGGCCCGGGCGACTGGCATCCTGATCGACTCGCCGGAGATCAGGCCCGCCGGTCTGCGGAATGTCGGTTCCTTCTCGCTTGCGCCCACCGCGGTCGGTGACCCGCATGCCACGATCAACAACTCGGGCGAAATCGTCGCTCAGGTGATCAACGGCGGCGAACTGGGTTACGGCAACGTGATCAACGTCGAGAATGCGCCGAACGCGGTTCAGATCAACCTGCTGGGTGGCGGGGACCTCTGGGGTAACATCGAGCTGGGTGACGATATCCCGGCCGACGTCGATCCCACGGAGGACAACGACACCTCGCGGGACGAGATCGCGGTTTCCGGTGGCCAGACGAGCTTCGAAGGCATCATCAATGCCGACGGGGACCTCAACGGCACGCTTCTGATCGATGATGACGGTGACCTGTTCCTCCGCGACAATCGTAGCGAGAGCGGGATCAGCCCGGGTTACGTCGGACCCTCGGTGGCTCATGTGAATGAGTTCAACATGAACCCGGGTGGCACGCTGACGCTCGAGCTCGACTTCAACGATCCGAGCTCGGCAGCCAACCCGGTCGAAGGTCCGGACCACGTCCAGATCATCACCGATACGGCTGACGTCGAAGGTGGCATCCTGGCTGTAAGCGGGATTGCCCCGTTCAGCGGGCTGTTCGAAGACAGCTACTACTTCGCTGACGTGATCGACGCCAACTTCGGCACCGGCCACTTTGCCAACGATGATGTGGACACGATCTTCCTCGATCTCGACATCATCTACGACCAGTGGGGCGTTGCCGGCGGTAACAACGACATCGACCTCGGCCTCACCCGCGTTCCGTTCGGTGACAGCCGCTTCAACCTGACGCCGAACCAGCAGTCTGCTGCGGAAGCGATCGAAGCGGATTACGATCCGGGCCAGACGGGCGACTACGGCGACATGATGGCCGCCATTCTCGGCCTCACGAGCGTCGGTGACTATGCCGAGGCGCTGTCGACGCTGCACGGTGCGCAGTATGCCACGTATCTCCAGTCGCTCGGCTGGATGGGGAACCGCTTCAACGGCATCCTCAACGATATGGGTGAATGCGCTCTGATGGAGCTTGATGGGATGCTCACCTGCCGTCGCGAGAGCGGCGGGGTCTGGGCGACCGTCAACTACGGCAAGGAGAACATCGACTCTGATCCGGCGCAGGATGCCACGGGCCTCGAGAGCGACCAGTGGCTGGCAGCCATCGGTGGTGACGTGACCCTGGGCGACTACGGTGTGCTCGGTATCGGTGCTGGCTACATCAAGAACGACGCCGACATGGATTGGTACGGCGGCGGGATTGACTCGGACGGCTGGCAGATCGGCGCCTACGGTGCGTACGATCCGGGCCAGTTCTACATCCGGGCATCGGTCAGCTACTCGGACCTCAACGGCAACGCGACCCGCAACATCGCGGTCGGCTCGACCTTCGGTGGCACGGCTAAGGCCGATGTCGACTCGTCGATCTGGGCGGTTGGCGGTGAAGCCGGCTACCGGTTGCAGCTGGGTGGTGCGGTGCTGACGCCTTATGCTGGCCTGGACTACGTCTCGGTCGACATGGACGGCTTCACTGAAACCGGTGTCCCGGGTGCCAACCTGACGGTCAACGACTCCAAGGACGAGTACCTCACCAGCGAGCTGGGCCTGAAGCTCGGCGGCATGATCGGTGGCGTGTTCCCCGAAGCCAAGGTTGGCTGGAGGCACAGCTTCTACGACCAGAATGACAACGTCTTCGGTGATCCCACCAGGGCTGCGTTGTTCACGGCGCACTTCGCTGACGGACCGGGCACGGACTTTGCAGTCCTGTCTCCGGAACGTGATCGGGATGCGATCGTGGTCGGTCTCGGCCTCAGCGCCTGGCTTGGTGAGCAGACCTCGCTGAAGGTCGGCTACGAGGGCTGGATCGCCGACGGTCAGGAAGTGCACTCGGGTGGCATCACGCTGCGGCATCAGTTCGGTGGGGCCGAAGCGCCTCCGCCGCCCCCGCCGCCGCCCCCGCCGCCTCCGCCGCCGCCTCCCCCGCCGCCTCCTCCGCCGCCGGTGGTGCAGTGCAACTCGGGTCCGTACATCGTGTTCTTCGACTGGGATAAGTCGGATATCACGCCTGAGGCTGCGACGATCCTTGACAGTGCTGTCACGGCCTACGGGAACTGCGACAACGTGCCGATCATGCTGGCGGGTTACACCGACCGGTCCGGTACGGTGCAGTACAACCTCGGCCTGGCCGCCCGGCGTAATGCCAGCGTCCGCGGCTACCTGAGCTCGCACGGCATTGCCGATGGCGCGATCAGCTCCGAGGCCTTCGGTGAGGCGAACCCGCGGGTTCCCACCGCCGACGGTGTCCGCGAGTTGCAGAACCGCCGCGTCGAGATCACCTACGGACCGGGCTCGGGCAACTAAGCCCACGCCACGTAGGCAAGCACAACGTGAGGGGGCCGGAGAAATCCGGCCCCCTCTTTGTTTGTGCGGAGTGGTTCGTGCTGGCCGACCGGTTCGGGGCGGATCTGACGGCTCGTGTGGGCCGCAAGGCTTGGTGGGGGCGCTATCGTCAGGGCGCATAGTGTGATCAGTGCGGAGCTTGGGTTCGCATGTTCCAGGCACATCGCGCCAGTGCCGGGATGGCCGGCGCTTAGCGCTGGCGAGCGACAGTTCGGCCCGACACGGGCGAGGCGATCAGCGTTTACGGTCCGAGTGCGCCGGGTGTTTCGAGCGGATCACATTTTTTGTGCGAGCCGATCGATCCAGGCGTTCCTGCCTGGTGCGCGAAGACCTCAGGGTCCGAATGATCATATCACGTTATGGCTGGGCAAGTGCCAGGTACTTCGTGTCGGCGCGGCTCGATGGCGCTCGCATGTGCGGGCTGCGGCACACCTGCGTTCGGGAAGACCATCTCGTCACGGCCTGGTTTGCGAGGGTGTCACGCCTTGCCCGCGGTCCCGCGTGGGACGTGCATGCCTCAGTACGATCGGCGGCAGGCCGGTGCTCCTACGCACTTCGGTGGCACAACCCATTCGCCCGGACCGAGGGCTCGTCATCAACGAGGCCCGCAGACCTCCGCAATCGGAGCGTTTGTCAGTCGAACCGCCGCCGATAGCGCCGGGCTTCCGCGTTTCATCGGGAGGCCGTCGCGGGACACGGAATTGCGGGCAAACTGCCCTTTGGGCACCTTCCTTGCGAACTGTCGCAGCCGCCTATCCGCGCCATTGATCGCCGGCGGGCGCTGGCCTAGCCCCGTGCTCAACGTGAGCGGAGCGGCCTCCGCCCGGAGAGGACCGCAATGCGCCAGATCGACCATTTCATCACCGGCGGAACGGGCGCCAGCGCGGCGCGCAAGGGCCCGGTGTTCGACCCCAACAGCGGCGCGGTGCAGGCCGAAGTCGCTTTCGGAGGCGCCGCGGAACTCCAGCGCGCCGTTGCCGCGATCGAGAAGGTTCAGCCGCAATGGGCGGCGACCAATCCGCAGCGACGCGCACGCGTGCTGTTTCGCTTCAAGGACCTGGTCGAGCGCGAGATCGACGAACTCGCCCGGCTGCTGTCCTCCGAACACGGCAAGGTGCTGGCCGACGCGCGGGGTGACGTGCAGCGTGGGCTGGAGGTAATCGAGTTCGCCTGCGGCATCCCGCACGCGCAGAAAGGCGAGTTCAGCCTTGGTGCCGGGCCTGGGATCGATGTCTACTCGATGCGGGTGCCACTCGGTATCGGCGCGGGGATCACCCCGTTCAACTTCCCCGCGATGATTCCAATGTGGATGTTCGGCGTCGCGATTGCATGTGGCAACGGGTTCGTCCTAAAGCCGAGCGAGCGCGATCCAAGCCTTCCGGTGCGCCTCGCGGAGCTGATGCTCGAGGCTGGCGCGCCTGAAGGGCTGCTCCAGGTCGTCCATGGCGACAAGGAGATGGTCGACGCGATCCTCGACCATCCTGCGATCGCCGCGGTGAGCTTCGTCGGCTCGTCAGACATCGCGCAATACGTCTATTCCCGCGGCACCGCGAACGGGAAACGGGTGCAGGCGATGGGCGGGGCGAAGAACCACGCAATCGTGATGCCCGATGCAGACATGAGCCAGGTCGTCGCGGATCTCACCGGCGCGGCGTTCGGCTCGGCCGGGGAGCGCTGCATGGCCCTGCCGGTGGCGGTGCCGGTCGGCGAAGACGCCGCCGAGCGCCTGCGCGCCGCGCTGATCCCCGCGATCGAGGCGCTCCGGGTCGGCGTCTCGACCGATGCCGATGCGCACTATGGCCCGGTGGTCACCGCCATCCACAAGGAGCGGATCGAAAACTGGATCGCCAAAGCCGAGGCGGAAGGCGCCGAACTGGTGCTCGATGGGCGCGGCTTCAGCCTCCAGGGCTACGAGCAGGGCTTCTTCATCGGGCCGACGCTGATCGACCATGTCACACCCGAGATGGACAGCTACCGTGAGGAGATCTTCGGCCCCGTGCTGCAGATCGTGCGCGCGAAGGACTTTGAGGAAGCGGTGCGCCTGCCGAGCGAGCATCAGTACGGCAACGGGGTCGCGATCTTCACCCGCAATGGCCACGCGGCGCGCGAATTCGCTGCGCGCGTGGAGGTCGGCATGGTCGGCGTCAACGTGCCGATCCCGGTGCCGGTCGCCTATCACACGTTCGGCGGGTGGAAGCGCTCGGCGTTCGGTGACACCAATCAGCACGGCATGGAAGGCGTGAAGTTCTGGACCAAAGTCAAGACGGTGACCCAGCGTTGGCCCGATGGCGCGGCGAGCGGCGACAATGCCTTCGTCATCCCGACGATGGCCTGATGTCGTTCGGGCGGCAGATTGAGGGATAGGGACGGGCGCCGGATCGTTTATCCTGCGATACAGCCAGAAGGAGCACCCGATGCGCCAGTTGATACCCGCCGCTTTCCTGTTGCTCGCCGCGTGCGGCGGTGCCGACGAGCCGGCGCTGCCTTCGGGCGACGAAAGCCCGATCCCGGTCGAGCCCGATGGCGGCATCGGCGACGGCGCAACGCCTGCCGCAGAGCCGAGCGAGGCTACCGCCGCCGGCATCCCCGAAGCGCTGCGCGGCCGCTGGGGCCTCGTCGCGGCGGATTGTGAGCCCGGCCGCGCGGACGCCAAGGGCCTGCTGGTCATCAGCGCCGACAAGCTCAAATTCTACGAATCCGTCGGCACGCTCGGCGAAGCCAGCGAGCGCACGCCTGAGCGGATGCGCGCCAGCTTCGCCTTCACCGGCGAGGGGATGAACTGGAACCGCGAGATGACGCTCGAGGTGCAGGACGGGGGCAAGGCGCTGGTCCGTCAGGAATTCGGCGCCGACGCGGCTCCCGCGCCATTGCGCTACATACGCTGCCCGTGAAGGAAACGACCATGCGAGCAACTGTCCTCGTTATCGCCTGCGCATTGCTGAGCGCCTGTGCCGTCACCCCGCCGCCCCGGGATGAACCGCCGCCGCGCCATGCCGGGGAATGCAGTGCCGACGCCGCTCAGCACCTGGTGGGCAGCAAGGCCACTGGTGAGACCGGTGCCGAACTCATGCGGCTCACCCACGCGACGACCTTGCGCTGGGTGCCGCCGCGCACTGCGGTGACGATGGATTTTCGCGCGGACCGGCTCACCGTGTCATACGACGACGATATGGTCATCACGCGCATCAGCTGCACTTAGCAGGAAAGGGGATTGGGATGGGGAACAGGCAAAGGATCGCGCCGCTTTCGAAATTCGAGGCGGAAGTGGGCTTCACGCGCGGGCTTCGCGTCGGCGACCGGATCGAGATCGCGGGCACCACCGGCGCGGAAGAGGATGGCTCGATCTCGCCCGACGCCGGGCGCCAGGCAGACCGCTGCTACGAGCTGATCAAGCGCTATATCGAGGAACTGGGCGGCACGATGGAGGACGTGGTGCGGGTGCGCATGTTCGTCACCGACATCGCCGATGCGGACGCGGTGAGCGCGGCGTTCACCCGCGCGTTGTCGCATGTTCGCCCGACCGGCACGCTGGTGGCCATTTCTGGCCTCTATGTTCCCGAACTGAAGGTGGAGATCGAGGCGGAGGCCGTGGTCGGCGGATGAACCAGTTCTCGCTCACGGACGACCAACTCGCGATCCAGGAGATGGCGCGGCGGTTTACCGCCGACGCGATCACGCCGCACGCCGCCGAGTGGGACGAGCGGCACATCTTCCCGCGCGACACGATCCGGGCAGCAGCGGAGCTGGGTTTCGGGGCGATCTACGTGGGCGAGGAGAGTGGCGGGATCGGGCTTGGCCGGCTCGAGGCCGCGCTGATCATGGAAGCGATGGCCTATGGCTGCCCTTCCACGAGCGCGTTCATCTCGATCCACAACATGGCCGCGTGGATGATCGACACCTACGGCTCGGCGGCGGTGAAGGCTCAGTACTTGCCCTCGCTCGTGACGATGGAGCGGATGGCGAGCTACTGCCTGACGGAGCCTTCGTCCGGATCGGACGCGGCGGCGCTCAAGACCCGGGCGGTGCGCGATGGCGAGGATTACGTCGTCACGGGCACCAAGCAGTTCATCTCGGGCGGCGGCGAGAACGAGCTTTACGTGACGATGGTCCGCACCGGCGAGGAGGGTCCGCGCGGAATCTCTTGCCTCGTGATCGAGAAGGACATGCCCGGCGTTTCGTTCGGCGCGCAGGAGAAGAAGCTGGGATGGCATTCGCAGCCGACCGCGGCGCTGATCCTTGAGGACGTTCGCGTGCCAGCGGGCAACCGGATCGGCGACGAGGGCGAGGGTTTTCGCATCGCAATGGCCGGGCTCGACGGCGGGCGCATCAACATCGGCGCGTGCTCGCTCGGTGGGGCTCAGCGCTGCCTCGATGAATCAGTTGCTTACACCAAGGATCGCAAGCAGTTTGGCAAGCCGATCGCGGACTTCCAGAACACCCAGTTCACCCTTGCCGACATGGCGACCGACCTCGAAGCGGCGCGCGCGCTGCTCTATCTCGCGGCGGTCAAGGTGACGGAGAACGCGCCCGACAAGACCCGTTTCGCAGCAATGGCCAAGCGCCTCGCCACCGATTCCGGCAGCGCGATCGTCGACCGCGCGCTGCAACTCCATGGCGGCTACGGCTACTTGCAGGACTATCCGATCGAGCGCTTCTGGCGCGACTTGCGCGTGCATTCGATTCTCGAAGGCACCAACCAGGTGATGCGGATGATCGTCGGGCGGGACTTGTTGCGGCAATGAGCGAGCTGTTGGTTGAGCGTGAGGGCGCGGCCGGGCGGCTGTCGCTCAATCGTCCGAAGGCGATCCACGCGCTTACGCTTGGGATGTGCCGGGCCATGATCGCGGCGCTGCGGGAATGGCGCGACGATGACGCGGTCCAGGCGATCCTGATCGATCACGCCGAGGGGCGGGGGTTCTGCGCCGGCGGCGACATCGGCCTGCTGCGCAAGTCCGCGCTCGAAGACGGCGGCGCGGCCGGGCGGCGGTTCTTCTTCGAGGAATACCGCCTCAACCACCTGATCTTCTCCTATCCCAAGCCCACGGTCGCGTTCATGGACGGGATCACGATGGGCGGCGGCGTCGGGATCGCGCTCCCGGCGAAGTTCCGCGTTGCGACTGAGAACACCCGGCTGGCCATGCCCGAGACGGGGATCGGCTTGTTTCCTGACGTCGGCGGCGGGTGGTATCTCTCGCGCTTGCCGGGCCGCCTTGGGCAGTTCCTGGCGCTCACCGGCGCACGGCTCGATGGCGCGGAATGCCTGTGGGCGGGGCTCGCGACGCACTACTTGCCGCACGACCGGCTTGTGGAGGCCAAGGCGCGCATCGCCGAGCATCCGGCCCGCGCCGCCGGGATCCTCGCTGACCTGGCGATCGTTCCGCCGCCAGCGCGGATCGAAGGCAATGCGACACGCGTCGCCAAGCTGTTCGCTTCGGACCGCTACGAGGATATCATCGCTGCGCTCGAAGCCGACGGCGGCGAGTGGGCGCAGAAGGAATTGGCGACGCTCTCGACCAAAAGCCCGCAGACCTGCAAGGTCGCGCTGCGCGAACTGGCGGAAAGCCAGAAGCTGGCCGATTTCGCCGACGAGATGCGCATGGAATATCGCGTCGCCTCGCGGGTGTTGATGCGGCCCGATTTCGCCGAGGGCGTGCGCGCGGTGATCGTCGACAAGACCAATGACCCCAAGTGGGATCCGGCGCGGCCTGAGGAGGTGAGCGATGCCCTGCTCGACGCGATCTTTGCGCCGCTGCCGCAAGACGAGGAATGGAACCCGCTATGAGCTATGAGACCATCCTGGTCGAACAACGCGGCGCGGTGACGCTGGTCACGCTCAACCGGCCCGAGGCCCTCAACGCGCTCAATTCGCATGTTCTCGGCGAGTTGGTCGAGGCATTCCGGGCCTACGACGCCGACCCGGGCCAGCGCTGCCTGGTGATCACCGGCAGCGGCGAGAAGGCCTTCGCCGCCGGCGCCGACATCAAGGAGATGGCGGACAAGCCCGCAGCCGACTTCTATCGTGAGGACTTCTTCTCCGGCTGGCAAAGCGGTGTCGTCGCCACGCGCAAGCCGTGGATCGCAGCGGTCAACGGCTTCGCGCTCGGCGGCGGATGTGAGCTCGCGATGATGGCCGATTTCATCATCGCCGCAGATAGCGCACAGTTCGGCCAGCCCGAGGTACAGCTCGGCGTGGGGCCGGGCATGGGCGGCTCGCAGCGGCTCACCCGCGCGATCGGCAAGGCCAAGGCGATGGAGATGTGCCTCACCGGCCGTCGCATGGGCGCCGAGGAGGCCGAACGCGCCGGGCTGGTGGCGCGGGTCGTCCCGGCGGCGGGGCTGCTTGTCGCTGCGCTCGAGACGGCCGGCAAGATCGCCGGAATGCCGCCGCTGGCCGCGATCGCGGTCAAGGAGATGGTCAACGCGGCGATGGAACTGCCGCTCGGCGAAGGCATCCGTTTCGAACGGCGCTTATTCCAGGTTCTCGCCGCGACCGAGGACAAGGCTGAGGGGATGCGCGCGTTCGTCGAGAAGCGGCCGGGTCAGTGGAAGGGGCGCTGACATGAAGATCGCCTTCATCGGCCTCGGCAACATGGGCGGCGGGATGGCTGCGAACCTCGTCAAAGCCGGGCACGAGGTGCGCGCATTCGACCTCTCGGGAGCAGCGATCGAACGCGCGAAATCGAATGGCTGCGAGGCGTTCCTCACCGCAAACGAAGCGGCGGAGGGCGTCGGGGCGGTGGTCTCGATGCTGCCCAACGGCAAGATCGTCGACCAAGTCTATGCCAGCGACGTTATTGGTCAGGCACCGCAGGACGCAATCCTGATCGACTGCTCGACGATCGACGTCGCGACTGCGCGCAAGGTCGAAACCAGTGCTACAGCAGCGGGCTACGCGATGGTCGACGCGCCCGTTTCGGGCGGGATCGCCGCAGCCGATGCGGGCACGCTCACCTTCATGGTCGGCGGCACCGCGGAGGCGTTTCGCGCGGCCGAGCCGATCTTCCAGGCGATGGGCAAAGCGGTAATCCATGCCGGTGGCGCTGGGGCGGGGCAGGCGGCGAAGATCTGCAACAACATGATCCTCGGCGCGACGATGATCGCCACTTGCGAGGCGTTTGACCTGGCCAAGAAGCTCGGGCTCGACCTGCAGACGTTCTACGACATTTCGAGCCAGGCATCGGGCCAGAGCTGGTCGATGACCTCATATTGCCCTGTCCCGGGTGTCGGACCGGAAACGCCCGCCGACCACGATTACCAGGGCGGGTTCGCGGCCGCGCTGATGCTCAAGGACCTGAAACTGGCGATGGCTGCAGCCGCCGATGCCGGAGCGAACGTGCCGATGGGCGCGCTCGCCGAGCGGCTTTACGATGCGTTTGCCGCCGAGCACGGCACGAGCGATTTCTCGGGAATCATCAAAACCCTGTAACGGTTCGTCGCTTCCGGCCAGACGGCGCGCGACGCGTCATCGGCCTGTCTTGTCCGCCGCTCAATGCCTCACGCACATCCGACTCAGGAGCATGCCGATGCCCCATCTCGACCGCCGCAGCTTCCTTGCCGCCTCGAGCGCTTTCGCAGCGCTGATCGCCAGCGGTTGCACCGCGCGCGGCAATCTGGGCGGAGGTGCGGGTTTCGCAGGCTATGGCGCTTTGCAGACAGATCCCGCGGGCGTGCTCGACCTGCCGCAGGGCTTTTCGTACCGCGTGATTTCACGCCTGGGTGACGCGATGGATGACGGTGGCACGGTGCCCGACAACGCGGACGGGATGGGTGCGTTCGCGCTTCCCCGGGGCAAGATCGCGCTCGTCCGCAACCACGAGCTGATGCCGGGCAAGGACGGCGGCGGAGCGCATGGACCGGCTTACGATACCGTCGCTCGCAGCCTGATCCCGCTGCCGGGAGGGACCACGACGGTGGTGCTCGATCCGGCGACGCTGGAAGTCGAGCGGCAGTTCCGCTCGCTCTCCGGCACGATCCGCAATTGCGCGGGGGGCACTACGCCCTGGGGCAGTTGGCTCTCCTGCGAGGAGAACGTCTCCCGCGCCGATGGGCGGATCAACAAGGACCACGGCTACGTGTTCGAAGTGCCCGCGGCCGCCACCGGTCCCGTCGATCCCGTGCCTCTCAAGGCAATGGGACGCTTCTATCACGAGGCGGCCGCGGTCGATCCCGCGACGGGCGTGGTTTATATGACCGAGGATCGCGAGAACGGCCTTCTTTATCGCTTCATTCCCAATCTGCGCGGCAAGCTGGCGGAGGGGGGCAAGCTACAGGCGCTCGCGATCGGGGGCTTGGCCGACAGTCGCAACTGGAAAGGCGTGACGTTCGTGCCCGGCACCTGGCAGGAAGCCCGCTGGGTCGATCTCGACGACGTCGAGGCGCCTGAGGATGATCTTCGCCAACGCGGCGCTGCCGCCGGGGCGTTGTTGTTCGCGCGCGGCGAGGGCATCCACATGGGCAGTGGCGAACTCTATTTTTGCTGCACCTCGGGCGGCACGGCGAAGCTGGGACAAGTATTCCGGCTGGTGCCGGGGCGCGGCAGGGCGGATCGGCTGCAACTGTTCTTCGAGAGCACCAGCGTCGATCAGTTCAACTATGGCGACAATCTCACCGTCGCGCCGAATGGCCATCTGATCGTGTGCGAGGACCAGTACACCCAGGATGTCGACAACCACTTGCGCGGGATTACGCCGCGAGGAAACGCCTATGCCTTCGGGCGCCTACGGTTGCAGACGGAGCTCGCCGGTGCATGCTATTCGCCCGACGGAAAAGTGCTGTTCGTCAACGCCTATAGCCCGGCGATGACGCTCGCGATCACGGGGCCGTGGGCCCGAGCGTAGCTTCGCCGGCCGGCGTGGTCATGTCGAAAGTCTGCGCCTCGAACAGGCTGTCCACGGGAACCACCTCGATCGCCGGGACGAGGCAGAGCCGCTCGGCGAGGGCAGAAAGATCTTCCTCGACATGTTCGGCCCGCAGCACGGCGTGTTCCTCGCCGAGGTAGAGCACCAGCCGATTGCCTTGCGCCTTGAGCGCGCTGTTGCGCAGCGAGCGGCGTGAGCTTGCGCCCAACCGGCGGCACAACCGGATCGCGAGGCCCCAGCACAGCGCTTCCTCGAGCTGTTCGGGAGTGGCGAGCCGTTGCAGCAGCTTGGGCATTTCGGTTTCGCCGCAATTGGCCGCGAGCGCGGCCGCGATCATCGCCCGCTCCTGCGGGTCGAGGCACAGCCAGCGTTTGTAGAGCGCCCAGCTCACGGCCTGCTTGAGCCGCAGGTTGGGCTCGATCTGCATCGATGCGAGCGCGAGCATCGTCGCCGCCAGGCGCAGGCGTTCGCTCCCGCGGCCCTGGCCGGGCACCGCATCCACAGTCCACGCGGCGACCCGGGTGGCGAGCGTTGGCGGCCCGCCCCGTGGCGCGGCGAAGCTGGCGACCCCGGCGAGGAGCGGGTCCTGGCTGCGCGCGGCGGCGTCCAGCCGTTCGAACAGCACGCCTTCCCGCAGGCCCCATGCAGAGATCACCACCCGGTCGGGGGCGAGTTTCGACAGCAGCACCTGCAACAGCGCGCCGGCGTCGGGCAGCTTGGCCGCGCGCATCGGCGAGACGCGCGGCACCGTAGCCAGGATCGAACGCTTGCTGCGGCGCAGCCGCTTGGCAAGAGCGAGCGCCTCGGCGCCGGAGAAGGTGAGGCCGTGCGGATCGGTCAGTGGCGATTTGGCTTCATGCATCGCGTAGCAAGCGAGCGCGCGCCAAGTGCCGCCGACGAGATAGAGCGTGCCGCCGATCGACTTGTCCCAGCCGCCCGCCTTGAGATCCCTCGCGATGCGCTGCCGGAACTTGGCGGCGCCAGCGGCGCGCAGGGCCGGGAGGCGCAGCGTGCCGAGCGGCAATGAGGTCTCGCGGCTGGTCGCGCCATTGGCGATCGCGGTCAATTCGAGGCTACCGCCGCCGAGATCGGCGACCGCGCCCCGCGCCCCTGGAAACGCGCCGATCACGCCCATTGCCGCGGCGCGCGCCTCTTCCTCGCCGGACAGCAGGCGCGGCGTCACCCCCGCTTCCTTGACCAGCTTGAGGAACGCCGGGCCGTTTTTCGCCTCTCGAGCGGCGGCTGTGGCGATGCAGTCGACGTCGCGGATGTGGAGGTCATCGAGGATGCGGGTGAAGCGGTGAATGCCGGCGAGCGCGAGGTCGATCGCCGGCTTGGGAATGCGCCCGGTCTGCGCCAGATCGCGGCCGAGGCGGGCGGTGACCTTTTCGTTGAGCAGGATGCTCGGCGCGCGGCGCGCGCCGCCGAAGATCACCAGACGTACCGTGTTCGACCCTATGTCGATCACCGCCCGTTGCGGCCCCGCATGGGCGAAGACTGCGTCCGAATCGCCAATCATCGCGTCCTCCTAGGCCCCGCCCCTGCGCAGCGTCAGCGTGGGCACTCCCACGCCTTCGGCAAGCGCCGCTCCGCGGCCCGACAGCGAAGGGTTGGTCATGAAATAGCGGTGCAGGTTGAACGGCTTGCCCTCGGGCTTCAGCCGCTCGTAGCTGCCATCCGGGTTGAGCTGCCAGCTCTGCTCGTTGTCGAGCAGGTTGGCGAGCAGAACCTGATCCAGAACCTGGTCATGCACCGTCGCGTTGGTGATCGGCACCAGCGTTTCGACCCGCCGGTCGAGGTTGCGCTCCATTCCGTCGGCCGACGAGATGAACACCTTGGCGCGGTTGTGCGGCAGCGCATGGCCGTTGCCAAATGCCCAGATGCGCGAGTGTTCGAGGAACCGCCCGATGATCGAGCGAACCGAGATATTGTCCGACAGGCCGGGAACGCGGGGCCGCAGACAGCAGATGCCGCGCACCACCAGCTGCACCGCCACGCCCGCCTGGCTCGCAGCGTAGAAGCGGTCGATCAGGTTGCCGTCAGTGAGCGAGTTGAGCTTGGCCCAGATGCTTGCCGGCTTTCCGGCGAGCGCGTTGGCGATCTCCCGGTCGATGCATGCGTAGAGCGTGTCGCGCAGGTTGATGGGCGCGATCGAGAGCATCTCCGTCTTGTGCGGTTCGACGTAGCCGGTGATGAAGTTGAACAGTTTGCCGGCATCGCGGCAGAGCTTGGGATCGGCGGTGAAGAACGACAGGTCAGTGTAGATCTGCGAGGTGATGGGGTGGTAATTGCCGGTGCCGAAGTGGCAATACGTGCGGTAGCCCCCATCCTCCCGCCGGATCACCATCGAGATCTTGGCGTGGGTCTTCCAGTCG
This sequence comes from uncultured Sphingomonadaceae bacterium, assembly GCA_964401045.1. Taxonomy (GTDB): domain Bacteria; phylum Pseudomonadota; class Alphaproteobacteria; order Sphingomonadales; family Sphingomonadaceae; genus CAYNXB01. The sequence goes on from CAYNXB010000035.1 coordinate 19,017, forward strand.
ACGAAGCCATAAATCACCTGGACCCCGGCGCGCTCGAGCTGGCTCGCCCACAGCAGGTTCTGCTCTTCGTCGAACCGCGCCTTCAATTCGACCACGGCGGTGACCGATTTGCCCGCCTCGGCCGCGGCGATCAGGGCGGCGATGACCGCCGATTGCCGGCCCGCGCGGTAGAGCGTCTGCTTGATCGCCACCACATCCGGATCGCCGGCAGCCTGGCGAATGAAGTCGACCACCACCTCGAAGCTTTCGTAGGGGTGGTGGATGACGATGTCCTTTTCGCGGATCGCCGCGAAGCAATCGCCGTCATGCTCCAGGATGCGTTCGGGAAAGCGCGGGCTGAACGGTTCGAACTTGAGGTCCGGCCGGTCCTCGTCGACGATCCCGGCGAGCCCGCCGATCCCGATCATGCCGTCGGTCTTCATTACGCTCGCGTCCTCGAGCCCGAGCTGCTCGCGCAGCACCGCCTCGGCAGTCGGGTCGAAATCGTCCTGTAATTCCAGCATGATGACCCGGCCGCGCCGGCGTCGCTGGATGGCCGTGCGGTAGTAGCGGACGAGGTCTTCCGCTTCCTCCTCGATCTCGATGTCGCTGTCGCGCAGCACGCGGAAGGCGCCGTCGCCCTCGATCCTGAAGCCGGGGAACACCAGATCGGCGTGGCGCGCGATAAGGTGTTCGATGCTGATGTAGGTCGCCTCGCCGTTCGGCACGCGCACGAAACGCGGGATCGACGGGGGCACCAGGATCATCTCGATCAGCTGCTCACCGTCGGAGATGCGGGTGAGCGTGAAGAGCAGCCCGATGCCCTGGTTGGCGACGAACGGAAACGGATGCGCCGGATCGATCGCCTGTGGAGTGATCACCGGGGCGACATGATCGAGGAAGTAGGTCCGCAGCCAACGCGCCGCGGCGTTGTCGATGCGCTTCTCGTAGGCGACGTGAATGCCCTTGGCGGCAAGCAGCGGGCGCAGCTTGCGCCAGCTTGACTGCTGGTGATCCTTGAGCCGCGCGATCGCACCGCGCACCACGGCGAGCTGCTGCGCCGGAGTCAGTCCGTCGATAGAGAGCCTCTCGATCTGCCGCTTCACCTGCCCGGCGAGGCCGGCGACACGGATCATCATGAACTCGTCGAGGTTGCTGCCCGAGATCGAGAGGAACCGCAGCCGCTCGAGCAGCGGGTAGTTCTCATTGAGCGATTCGGCGAGCACACGTTCGTTGAACGCAAGCCAGCTCAACTCACGGTTGAAATAGCGCGCTTCGTCCGAAGCCGCTTCGAGAAGACGCGTCTCGATATTCATGGCGCTCGTCTGGTGGCCCGAAGCATCCGGCATGCGGAGGGAATATTACATTCCCGTGACACGTCCGTCCAAACTTGTCTGCGGTGCGGCGGGCTGCAAGGTTCCCCATCCTGGTCGTATTTGCGGCGTTGCGGAGCCGCCGGCGGCGACTAAGCTGCTTCCAGCGATAGAACGATGCGGGAGAGGGACGATGGCGAACAAAGTGCGGCTGATCGCGACAGAGGAGGCGTGGTCGATCCCCGAAGTCGCCGCCGAGCTGGGCAAAGTGGCCCGCGGCCCCTCGCAAAGCCTCGACAAGCTGCTGATCCAGGGCATCTACGACGCGCCGGCCGACAGCACCGGCTACAGCAAGATGGATTTCCTCTCCGGCCTGCTCGATGCCGAGCAGCAGCGACTGCGGCAGATGGACGAGCTGGGCGTCGACATGCAGCTGATGGCGCTCACCGCGCCCGGCGTGCAGATGTTCGATGCCGACACCGCGCACGAGCTGGCGATGGTCGCCAACGACCGGCTGGCCGCGCTGTGCCGGAAGTATCCGACCCGCTTCGCCGGACTTGCCAGCTTCGCGCCGCATAGCCCGAAGCGCGCGGCGAAGGAGATGGAGCGTGCGGTCAACGAGCTGAAATTGAACGGCTTCATGATCAACAGTCACACCAACGGCGAATACCTCGACGATCCCAAGTTCTGGCCGATCCTCGAAGCCGCCGAAGCGCTCGACCGCTGCATCTACATCCACCCGCGCGCCGCGTCGGACACGCTCAAGGGCCCGCTGCAGGACTATGGGATGGACAGCGCGATGTGGGGCTACGGCGTCGAAGTCGGCACCCACGCGGTGCGGATGATGGCTGGCGGCGTGTTCGACGCCTTTCCCAAGCTCAAGATCTGCATCGGCCACATGGGCGAGGCGGTGCCGTTCTGGATCTGGCGCATCAACTTCATGAACAGCCGCGCCCAGAAGATCGGCCGTGCGCGCAAGACCGAGCGGAGCATGGAGGAATACTTCCGCGACAACTTCTGCATCACCAACAGCGGCGTCGAGGACCCGCTGGCGATGCGCTATTCGATCGACCGAATGGGGGCCGACAAGGTGATGTGGGCGATCGACTACCCGTACCAGCCGATGGAACCGGCGGTGAAATTCATCGAGGACTTCGAGTGCACCGACGCGGAACGTCACGCGCTGTGCCACGGCAATGCCGAGCGCATCTTCCACATCGCGGCCGAGTGAGGGCGGGCATGAGCAAAACGCGACACCTGGTCGATGCCGAGATCGCGGCCATGCTCGACATGCCCGATATCGCCCTGAGCGCCGAGACGCTCGCCGAGGTGCGCGCCGACCCCATGTTCACGGGGGAGGAACTGCCGCCACCGGCATTCCCGGCGCGTGAGGCATGGGCCAGGGTGGATGGCGGCCCGGATGTGAAGCTGGTGGTGATCGATCCGCCTTCGGCGCGAAAGGGGCGCGGCGCGATCCTGCACATCCACGGCGGCGGGATGGTGGTCGGCACGGCGGACAATGCCGGAAAGACGCGCCAGCCGCTCGCGATCGAGCACGATTGCGTGATCGTATCGGTCGATTACCGGCTGTGCCCGGAAACGCCGTTTCCCGGCCCGCAGGAAGACAACTACGCTGGGCTTCTGTGGCTGGTCGAGCACGCGGCCGAACTCGGCGTCGATCCAGGCCGGATCGTGGTCATGGGCGAAAGCGCGGGCGGTGGCCTGGCGGCGAGCCTCGCGCTGATGACGCGTGACCGGGGCGGGCCGCGGCTCGCCGGCCAGGTGCTGGTATATCCGATGCTCGATTGGCGCACCGGCGGGCCGGACGACCGTTGGCAGAACGCCCACACGGGCGAGTTCATCTGGACCCGCGCCAAGAACCAGTTCGGCTGGAACGCCTTGCGCGGTGACTATTCGCCGACGGACGCGCGTAAGGGCTGGTTTTCGCCCGCGCTGGCCAACGATCTAGCGGGGCTCCCGCCGACATATATGATCACCGGGGCGCTCGACTTGTTCCTCGATGAGGACCTCGATTACGCGCGCCGCCTGATCGACGCCGGTGTGCCCACCGAGCTCCACGTCTACCCCGGAGCGATCCACGCGTTCGAGATGGTGCCCGACACCGTCCTGCAGCAGCAGGCGACGACCGATCTCGAACGCGGGTTGCGGCGGCTGTTCGGAGACGGCCGCTGAACGCCGAAGTCTTCGTCAACGACCGCATGCAGCGCGGGTACCGCTATGAGCGAGTGGCGCGGCCGGGGCAGGGCTTCGACCCGGCGTTCAACCCCGAGGTCACCCCCGCCGAGATGCTCGCGTTGGGCGTATTCCGCGGCAAGTACATGACCGATTGCCGCGCCGAATTCCCGAAAAGCTGGTTCGCCAGCGCCAGGCTTGCGGTCGGCGCGCCCGATTGCACGCTCAACTTCTTCGGCGTCCACGCTGGAAAACCACTAGCTTACTGGCGTGCAAAAGGGTGGATTCACCCTGACGATCCGCGCGGCTGGTTCCAGTGGTATTGCCGCTATTATTCCGGACGACGGATGGAGGACGACGCACGCCAGATCGGCCGCTGGCGCGCGTTCGCCCGGCACGCGGCGCAAGTGCGCAAGCATTGCGAGCCGGGCGACCCGTTCTGCCGCCCGCGTCAGCGCCAGGCGCTGCTCCAGTGGGCTTACGACAGCCGGGTGATCTGACGCACTACTGGCAGGCGCCAGCGGCGCGCATGCCTATGCCGCGCAAGCCGCCCGGACACTTGGGCTTGCCTTGCGGCTGTTGCTGCTGCGGGCCGCTGGCGTCCTCCTCGTCGTCGTAGGAGCCGCTATTGCCCATCATGCCGCCCATGCCCGGCATCCCGGCCATCACCATCGCATTGGCGCGGAAGCGCACGCGGGCGATCCATTCCGGCTTCCACACCGCCTTGGGATCGCTCGGCCGCGGCGGATAGGCGAAGTCGGCCTGCGGGCCGTAGGCGTAGAGCTGGGTCATCAGCATCGGCCCACCGCTTTGCTTCACTTCGGCGGGAATCGCGCAGCTCGTCTGGCTCGGCGGCATCACTGTCTTGGCCGCGATCATCTTCTTGACCGTGCCGGGCGATAGCCAGTCCCCCAGGAAGCCGCCGAACTGCTGTGTGGATGACGAGGTCCACCACACCATGTCGAGATCACCGCCGGCGCGCTCCGGGTTGGTGGCGATGACCCACGCGTAATAGCCGGTCGCCTTGGGCAGCGCGCCCCAGGTGAGATTGGTCGCCCCGCTCGTCATGTCGCTGGTGCGCGGCTGGAGCGGCGGCATGAAGTCGTCGGCGAGGGTGAAATTGATCTCCGGCGCATAAGTGCTCGCCACCCGGTGCGCGCCGAGGATCGAGGAATTGCCGGTCAGCCTCTTGCTTTCCTTGGCATTCGGCCAGTCGCCGTAGGTCTTGCTGTTCGCCATGGTGACGCGCCAGTCGTCGGCCACCTCTGCGGCGGCGAACAGCCCCGGCGGGACCTGGCCCTTGGCGAGCTTTGAGAAGTCGATCACCACGGGCTGGCCCTTGGGGGCGTGCTCGCCGCAGCCCCAGTAGAGCGAAAGCTTGCCCTTGGGCATCTGACCGGGATAGCCGGTCGGCACTGGCGTGGGCCTTGGCGGCGTGACCAGCGGCACCGATTTCCCGAGCCCGGCACCGGCCGGCATGAAATGATCGCCAGTGGGCGCTCCGGTGGCCGCGCGGCTCGACCCGAGGCGTAGGATCATCTCGTGCGCCGCCTGGTTGCCACCGCCGCGCAACATCGCCAGTGGGTTTCCACCGCCCCCGGCCATCGCAGCCATGCCCGACATCGTGCCGGCATCGACGGTATAGCGCGCGATCGGCGCCTCGCTCTTCTGCGACAGTGCCGGAACGGCGATCGCGGCGGCCGTGCCGAGCGTGAGTAGCGCAGCGATTCGATGAAACGTTTTCATGTGACGGAAACCCCCTCCGTTAGCAGCGGAGGTTTCTCACAACCGCGCGCCGCGCGCAATCAGTTGCGCAGCCGCACGACCTTGTTGAGCAGCGACGTCTCGCACAGCGCGTCCAGCACGTCGGCGTCGAGCGGCACTTCGAACGACACGCCGAGCGCCCCGTCACGCGCCCATTCGAGCCGCGCAGCGATCGGGCCGGTCTCGCCGAGCCACAGCGCGAGAGCGTTGGACTTGCTGACGCCCACCGCGTTGGCGCGCATGCGGCACCCGGTCAGGCCCAGATCGGTCAGCAACACCTCCTGTTCCTCACGCCCGCCGATGCTGCAGCGCCCTTCGATCGCCACCTTGCGACGTCCCGATGCAGGGGCGCGGACGGTCTGGCGATGAAGCGAAGCTTGTTTGCGGCTGGACATGGCCGCCACCCTCGGCGTCCGGGCTTAAGATTCCCTTTCGGACGGCCGGTATTACCGTACGTCCTGGATCTCCTCTGAACGGCACTGCTCATACGTGCTCCAGCCGGAGCACATCCCGTAGGGCCCGCGGATGAAGATCGCCTCGATCCGGCGGATCTTGTTGTTCTCGATCTTGAACAGCTCCCCCAGTTGCCAGGTCCAGTCAATCGGCCGGTGGTCGAAGAACGCGAACGAGAACACGATCCCGCGCTCGCGATCGACCGCCACGAAGCGGCGATCGCGGATGCCGGTGACGATGCCCTTGAGGCTGGTTTCGAACTGGCCCTTGCAGGTCTCGACCGGCCGTCCGCCCATGCCTCCCTGCGTGCCCGGCGGGCCGGCGGCGATCATGCCGTTCTCGCGCCGCAGGCAATCGTCGGTGAACGGATAGTAACCCTTGCCATCGTTGCGCTGCATGCCTTCGAAATATTGGTTGGCGACCGCGATCAGGTCCGCCCGGCTCATCCGTTCGCTCTCGGGCACCGCCTGGAGGAAGATCGGATGCGGCGCGCCCATCGCCTCGACTGCCGCGCCCGTTGCGGGGAACGGGCTGTTGCCTGGAGCGTCCGCCGCCGCGCCCAGCGGACGGTCGGGCCGGGCGACGATCTGCTCCACCTCGCTGATCTTGCCATCGGCGTCGATCCGCAGGCGCACGTCTACGCCGACCGCTTCGGCCGGGCGCGGCGGACCTGAGGCCGAACGCGAGGCTTGCTCCATCATCGTGCCGAGAAAGGCGACCTGCTGCGTCTCCACATCCGGCACGTAGAACGTGTATTTGCCGAGCCCGCTGGCGGTCGCCCACAGACCTTCGCGGCCGAGCGGCAATTGCACCCCGTTCTCGGTGAAGCGCACATCGCGGGCGAACAGTTCGTCGCTGACTTTGTCGTCGGCCATCGCGTGCAGGTACTTGTCCATGATGCCTTCGAGGCATTCGCGCTGGCACTTCTGTTCGGGCACCGGGACGCCGCCGGGCGGTTCGGTGGCCGGTGCGGCGGCGGCGGCGGCGGAGAACGCCAGCGCCGCCAACACGATGCGGAACGAAAGCCTCATCGGTCCCCTCCTGTCGCGGGCTCTCCTTGACATGGAGAACCTTCATCGAGCGAAGAATACCGGAAATCGGCCTGGCCGCTACTGCCGAAAATGCCGCACCGCCAGCGCTTCGAACCAGCGCCATGCGACGCCGACAACGCCGTTCGCCATCGCCCCGATCGTCATGCCGGCAGCGACATCGCTCGGGTAATGCGCGCAAGGCGGAATCTGCGCGAGGCCGACCGACCCGGCCGTGCCGAGCGCCGCTACGCGATGCCCGGGATATTCGGCCGCGAACGCACAGGCGACCGCCATCGACCCGGCGCTATGCCCCGATGGGAAGCTGGTCACTTCCTTACCGGTGTCGTTGCCCTTGCGTGGCCTGACGACCTTTTTCGCTCGCCGCGGGCGCGTGCGATCCACCCTTCGCTTGACCGTGTTCTTGGCCAGCGTCGCAAGCTCGTGCGACACCAGCATCCGCACGCCCGCACGCATCATCCGCGCATCACCGCGCAGAAGCCCAAGCCCGAACACGCAGACGCAAATCACCCGCAACGGCATCTGATCGCCGACGTCGCCGAACTGGCCGATCGCTTTGACGGGAAGACTGGTGCGGTAGGGTTTGAACAGCTTGCGCGCCTTGCCGTCGATCTCGAACAGCGGCTCCGCGGCGTTGGTCTTGTTCCCCATTGCGCCCGAACGGTTCAGCGTCCTGTTTGTGCCGCCTTTCTAGGTCTTTGGCCGGTTCTTGAGCAAATCCTCCACCACGCCCGGATCGGCGAGCGTCGAGATGTCTCCCAGGTTGCCGGTGTCGTTCTCGGCGATCTTGCGCAGGATGCGGCGCATGATCTTGCCGCTGCGGGTTTTGGGCAGCGCGGGGGCGAACTGGATCACGTCGGGGGTGGCGATCGGGCCGATTTCCTTGCGCACCCATTGCACCAGCTCCTGGCGCAGCGCGTCGGTGTCCTCCGTCCCGGCGACGGTTGTGACGTAGGAGTAGATGCCCTGGCCCTTGATGTCGTGCGGGAAGCCCACCACCGCCGCCTCGGCGACCTTCCCGTGCAGCACCAGCGCGCTCTCGACCTCGGCGGTGCCCATGCGGTGGCCCGAGACGTTGATCACGTCGTCGATCCGCCCGGTGATCCAGTAATAGCCGTCCTCGTCACGCCGGCACCCGTCGCCGGTGAAGTAGGCGCCGGGGAAGTGGCTGAAGTAGGTTTCGAAGAAACGCTGGTGGTCGCCGTAGACGGTGCGCATCTGGCCGGGCCAGCTATCGGTGACAACCAGCGCGCCGGAGCAGGCGCCTTCGAGCACCGTGCCCTCGTTGTCGACGATCGCGGGCGCCACGCCGAACATCGGCTTGGTGGCGCTGCCGGGCTTAAGGTCGGTTGCGCCGGGCAGGGGGGTGATCATGTGGCCGCCGGTTTCGGTCTGCCACCAGGTGTCGACGATCGGGCAGCGGGAATCGCCCACCACGCGCCAATACCATTCCCATGCCTCGGGATTGATCGGCTCGCCGACCGAGCCGAGCAGGCGCAGGCTGGAGCGGCTGGTCCGGGTGCCCCCTTCGTCACCCTCGCGCATCAGCGCGCGCAGCGCGGTCGG
>CAYNXB010000036.1:0-26943 GCA_964401045.1 uncultured Sphingomonadaceae bacterium
CGTGCGTGCTCGCCAAGGCTCGTCGGCCTCGTTATCGTTGTCAAGGACAGGAGAGGAACCGTCGATGGCCAGCAAATACGAAGCGGAAGTCTATCACTGCATGGATTCGACGTTCGAACTCTACGAACGAACGGAGAATCCGCTGCACAAGGCTATCCTGCTTAACTACTGGCGTCACGTGCACCTCGAAGGCGCGGCGATGTTCGAGGAGATCACCGCGCCAGACATGATGGCCGACGATCCTAAGTATCACATTACCTGGGGCGACAGTCCGTTCCAGGTGTCCGGCCGCAAAGGCGTGTTCGATTTCTACTCCTCGATCGGCGACATCGTGTTGTGGAACTCGGGCGATCAGATCGCGGTGGCCGACTGGGGCATCGCCGACGAGATGTGGTTCCACCAGATGTCGACCGGCGCCGAGCTGAAGAAGATCGGCCAGAAGGTCGACAAGGATGACGGGCTCTATCTGGTGTCGAGCCGGCAGGCGTTCATCTGGCCGTACAACGACCAGGCCTTGCTCACCGGCGAACACCTCTACGAGGACAAGTCGACCCTGACGATCGAGGAGATCGACCCGGCCGAATATATGACTCCCGAGCGGGTGCGCGAGATTCACAAGGAGTGCCTCGCCGCTATGGAAGCAAAGATGGGCCCGAATTACTGGGCCTATCGGCGGTAGCATCGAGCCGGGCGCGCGAACGCCCGGCTCGTTCCATCTCAGAAGATGCGCGCAGCCGTTTCCGCTGGCGCCTCGAGCAGCTTTTCGATCTCGTCGTCGAGCCGCAGGATGGTCAGCGAGGCGCCGGCCATTTCGAGGCTCGTGCAGTATTCGCCGACATAGTTGCGCACCACCTTGAAGCCGGCTTTCTCGGCCAGCTCGTGCGCCTTGGCGTAGATCACGTAGAGTTCGGTGATCGGCGTGCCGCCGAGGCCGTTGACCATGATCGCCACGCGGTCACCCGAATTGAACGGCACGTCCTTGGCGACCGCTTCGAACAGCTCCTCGGTGATCGCATCGGCGGGCTTGATCTTTTCGCGGCGGCGGCCCGGCTCGCCGTGGATTCCCACGCCGACTTCCATTTCGTCGTCGCCGATGTCGAAGATCGGAGTGCCCTTGGCGGGCGGGATGCAGCTCGTCAGCGCGACGCCCATCGTACGAACATTCTTGTTGATCCTGTCGGCGAGCGCTTCGACTTGCTCGAGGCTGGCACCAGCATCCGCGGCGGCGCCGCAGCACTTGATGACGAAGAAGTTGCCGGCCACGCCGCGGCGGCCAACGGTGTAGAGGCTGTCCTCCACCGCGACGTCGTCATTGATCCAGAACTGCTTGACCTTGATGCCTTCGGCCTGGGCCAGCTCGGTGGCCATGTCCCACGCCATCCGGTCACCCTGGTAGTTGTTGACCAGCACCAGCACGCCGGCATCCGACGCGCAGGCTTTGATGGTCTCGTAGCAGGCGTCGACCGGCGGGGCGGCGAACACCGCGCCCTGGCAGGCGCCGGTGAGCATGCCGGGGCCGACCGCCATCACGTGCGCTGGCTCATGGCCCGAGCCCGAGCCCTGCACCACCGAGACCTTGGCGTTGTCGGGCCCGCCCTTGCGGGTGATCATCTGGAACTCTTCGTTGAAATCGAGCAGGCCCGGATTGGCCATCACGATGCCCTTCATGAACTCGGGCACGAATTGGGCCGGATCGTTGACGAACTTCTTCATGTTGTTTCCTCTCCCGGGAAAAAGGTTGGTCTTCAGGCATTCTCGCGAGCGAGCTCGGGCGCGCTGGGCGTCCGTTCGACTCCGCATTGCTTGCACCAGTCGTGCAGGATGGTGGCGATGGCGACGATGCCCGGATCGGGCGTGTTGGCGCTGCGCTCACCCACCTGGCTGGCGCGGCCGCGGTGGGCGATCAGCGAGCGGGTCTCGTCGATCGCCTTGTCAGCCGCTTCGGCGCAATCCTTGAGCGCGGCGCAGGGATCGGGATCGCCTGCCTCGCTGTGCTTCCGCAGCGCCTCGTGAACCGGGATCAGCGCGTCGAGCAGCGTCTTGTCGCCAAGCTGTGCACCGCCGCGGGCCTGGATGCCCTCGATCGCCGAGCCGAGCATCTGGGCGATCTCCGCCAGCGAAAGCTCGCTCTTCCCGCGCGAGAGCATCGCCGCCTTCATGAACCCGGTGCCCCAGATCGGGCCAGAGCTGCCGCCGACGTGCTTGCTGACAATCATGCTGACCTTGAGCAGCATCGTGCCGATGTCGGCCTTGTCGATCCCGTCCCACTCGGCCACGATCTGGCGGTAGCCGGTGGCGAGCGACGTGCCGAAGTCACCGTCGCCGGCCAGGCCGTCGAGATCGGAGAAATAGTGTTCGTTTCTCAGCACCGTGTCGGCGGTGGTTTGCAGCGCGCGCTCAACGCTCGCTTGCGAAATCTGACTCATCGGTAACAACCTCTCCCAGAAAGCGCGGCGCTCACGCCGCCTGCGTGGTCACAAGTTCGCCAAGGTCGGCCAGCGTCACCTGGACATTGGGCGGGTCGCCCAGTTCCGGGATGACTTTGTCGGCCTCGCTGAAATCTTCGTCAATGGTGTAGGTACTGGTAGTGATGAGGCACGGGAAGCCCGCGCCTTTGGCCGCCAACAGGCCGTTTCGGCTGTCTTCGATCACCACGCAGCGCGTGGGCGAAACGTCCAGCGTGCGCTGTGCGAGCTGGTAGATCGCGGGGTCGGGCTTCTTCCGGCTCACGCAATCGCCGGCGAGCACGAACTCGAAGCGTGCCTTGCGTTCGGGCCCTAGCAGATCGAGCACCGCGTCGATGAACTTCGGGTTCGAGGTGGTGCACACTCCGAGGCGCACACCGGCCGCGATCGCTTCGTCGACGATGCGCGCGATGCCGTGGCGCAGCGGGAGGCCGCCTTCGCTCACCAGCCCGGCGGTGATCGCGGTCTTGGTCTTGTGCAGCGCGGCGATCAGTTCGTCGCGGCTCTCGCGGCGGCCTTCGGGCCAGCCGTATTCGTCGAAATAGGCGCGCATGCGCTCCTTGCCGCCGGCAACCCCGAGCAGCTTCGCGTAGAGCTCGACGCTCCATTCGGCATCGATGCCGAACTCGGCGAACGCGTGATTGAAGCCGACGCGGTGGCCGTCACGCTCGGTATCGACGAGCACGCCGTCGCAATCGAAGATCAGCGCTGCGATCATGCCTCAGGCGGCCTTGGCGAGGTAGGGCGCGGCGCGGTCCTTGCCGCCGAATTTCTCGATGAAGCCGGCGAACATCGCCTTGCACGCCGCATACTGCGCATCGATCACGCGGAGCGGTTCGAAGTCGTTCGGCTTCTCCTTGTGATAGTTGACGAAGCTCTCGACGAACACGTGCTTGAGGTTGGTGGAGATGTTCACCTTGGCGGCGCCGCGGGCAATCGCCTTGGCGAAAGTTTCATCGGACAGGCCGGTTCCGCCGTGCAGCGCCATCGGCGTGCGGGTGAGCTTGTTGATCGCCTCGATGCGGTCGAAATCGACCTTCGGCTCGCCTTTGTAGAACCCGTGCGCGGTGCCGACGGCGCAGGCGAATGCCGACAGGTCGAGCGCATCGCAGAATATCTTCGCATCCTCGGGATCGGTGAGGACCGAGTCTTCCTCGGCGACATGCATGTCGTCCTCAACACCCATGATCTGGCCCAGTTCGGCTTCCATCCCCACACCGTACTTCTCGGCGATGTCGCGCACCCGCTTCGACAGCTCGAGGTTCTCGTCGAACGGCAGTTCGGAGGCGTCGATCATGATCGAGGTCCAACCCGCCCTGGCGCAGGCCTCTATCATCTCCAGGTCCTTGCAGTGATCGAGATGGAGCACCACCGGCACCGGCGATTCCTCTGCCACGGTGCGCACCCAGCTGACGATCTCCCTATGGCTCCAGTACTGAATAGTCTTGGCACTGGTCTGGCAGATCACCGGCGCGTTGAGGCCTTCGGCCGCCGCGACCATCGCCTTGGTCGTGCCGTAGTCGACGAGGTTGAAGGCGGCGACGGCATAACGGTTATCCACCGCGTCGCGCAGCAAGGGCTTCAAATTTACCAGCGGCATCGAAATCCTCCAAACGATTGACTCGGTCCATCACAAGGACGAGTCGCTCGGCCAGGTACCATAAGGCGTTGCTGCCTTGAGTTTCATCCTCACCATTGTTCCAGCGGTTATGCAAGTTGACTTTGACCTGTCGTCCACGTGCTAATCGCGTCCGCGGCACAGGCCGGGAATGGGGCGCTTTGCCCGCGTGACAGGCGGGCGATCTTCCCCTAACGGGAGCCGGGAGGGGGCTGGGCTCCCGTATCCCCACATCGCGAACTCAAGTCGAAGAGAAGCAAGCAAAATGCAGCAGCAGGCCATGAGCGATCGCCGGCTCGATCAGATGATCCAGAACATCCAGAACGGCTCAATGCGCATGACCGAGCTCGACGCGTTGACCATCGCCGGTCAACTCTACGGTCGCGGCCGCTTCAAGCAGGCAGAGGTCGTCTGCCGCCAGCTGATCGGGCGCAAACCCTCCCTTGCGGACGCGCATTCGATTCTCGGCGTGGTGCTGAATGCCCAGGGCAAGGGCAAGGAAGGCGTCGCCGCGCTCAAGAAGGCGATCAAGCTCGCACCCAAGATGGCGAGTTATCGTTCCAACCTCGGCGAAGTCTTGCGCCAGCAGGGGAACCTCGCGGACGCTACCGTCGCGCTGCAGGTAGCTATCGAACTCGACCCGCGAAATGCCCAGGCACACAACAACCTAGGCATCATCCGTTTCGAGAGCGGGGCTTACGGCGAGGCGGTGAAATCCTACCAGCGGGCACTCGAGATCGATCCGAACTTCCCGGAGGCATATAACAACCTCGGCAACGCGCTACGCCGGACTGGCGACCCGGACGGCGCGGTCGAGGCTTACCACAGCGCCCTCGCGCTGCGCGAAGTGTACCCGGAAACGTACAACAATCTCGGCACGCTGCTGCGTGAGCAAGGCAAGCGCGATCAGGCCGAGCACGCCTTGCGCAAAGCCGTGCAGCAGAACCCGAAGCACGTGGAGGCGCTGAACAACCTCGCGTCGCTCTATTTCAACGATCAGCGAGAGGTCGATGCGCTGCGGCAGTTGGGCGAGGTGCTCAAGATCGCGCCGGCCGACCAGCGGGCCCTTGTCCTGACCGCGCGTTGCCAGCATCGGCGGGGCAACGTTTCCACCGCCGAGCAGGCGTGCCGCCTGGCGCTCAAGCATGATCCCGACAACGCGGAGGCATTGTCCGTACTCGGGCAGATCCTGCACGAGATCGACGACTACGAGGGCGCGCTGGAAGTGCTCCAGCGCGCGGTCGAACTCGCGCCCCGCAATCCGGAGGCGCTCAACTTTTACGGTGTAACCTTGAAATCAGTCGGCCGCTTCGACGAAGCGCGCGAGACCATCCTCAAGGGCCTCGAGATCAACCGCAAGATGTTCGGCGCCTACGCCAATCTCGCCGATCTGGTCGACTACAAGAAGGACAAGGTTCTGTTCGGCCGGATCAAGACGATCATGGAATCGGCCAAGAATCCCGAAGCGCCGCACTTTCTTCCGCTGCATTACGCTTATGCCAAGGCGCTGGACGACAACGGCAAGCACGAGAAGGCGCTGGAGCACTACATCACCGGCGGCCAGCTCAAGCGCAAGATTCTCAACTACAACGAGAGCGAGACGCACGGCTTCTTTGAAGCCATCCGCAAGGCGTTTCCGGCCAAGCTGTTCAAGGATCGGCCGTTCGAAGGCGATCCGACGGACCAGCTGGTGTTCATCGTCGGCATGCCGCGTTCGGGCTCGACACTGGTGGAGCAGATCCTCGCCAGCCATGACGACATCTACGGCGCCGGTGAGGTCAAGTACTTCAGCCATGCGCTGCACAAGCTGCGGGATCGCTTCCCGTCGCTGTCCAAGTATCCCGATATGGTCCCAGAGCTGCGGTCCGCCCAATACCAGACGCTGGCTGACAGCTACCGGCAGATGATGTTCAAGAGTGCGGGCGACGCCAAGCGCGTCACCGACAAGATGCTGACCAACTTCTTCTTCATCGGCCTGATCCACCTGTGTTTCCCGAACGCGAAGTTCATCAACACGCGGCGCGATCCGATGGACACCTGTCTCTCGACCTTCACCAAGCTGTTCAAGGACGACTTGCCGCACAGTTACGACATGGGCGAGCTCGGGCGGTACTACCGGCAGTACGATGCGCTGATGAAGCACTGGGAGAAGGTGCTGCCGAAGGGCACGATGAAGGTCGTCGAGTACGAGAACGTGGTCGAGGATACCGAAAAGGCGGGGCGCGAACTGATCGAGTTCCTCGGCCTCGACTGGAACGACAAGCTGCTCGACTTCCACAAGTCGAGCCGCCCGGTGAAGACTGCCAGCGTCGCGCAGGTCCGCAGGCCGATCTATAAGACCTCGGTCAAGCGCTGGAAGAAATACGGCAAGGGGCTGCAGCCCCTCATCGACGCGATCGAGAAGGCCTGAGCGGGCCGCTCCGGCGGCTCTACCGGTTCCGCCCGCGCCAGCGCGCGCGGATCGCGTCGGAGGTGTCGCGGCTGCCGTCGTGGCTCCAGCCGGGTTCGCGCCACAGGTAGGCAAGCTTGTGCCGCCACGGCGCGCTCCACACGTCGTTCGCGATGGCGGCCCATTCGTGGAACGCCGCCCACAGCACGTCGAAGCTGCCGAGCTGCCGGACAATGCCGTAGTGGATGCGCTCCCCGTCGACTTCCGCCTGGAAGGTACCGAACAGTTTGTCCCACACGATGAAGGTGCCCGCGTAATTGCGGTCGAGATAGACCGGGTTGGTCGCGTGATGCACGCGGTGATGCGACGGGGTGTTCATCACCGCTTCGAACCAGCGCGGCAGCCGGCCAATCGCCTCGGTATGTATCCAGAACTGGTAGATCAGGTTCAGGCCGCCGCAGAACACGATCATCGCGGGTTCGAACCCGACCAGCGCCAGCGGCAGGCGGAACACGAAGCTCAGCGCGATAAATCCGGTCCAGCTCTGCCGTAGCGCGGTCGAAAGGTTGTAGTGCTGGCTCGAGTGGTGGTTGACGTGGCTCGCCCAGAACCAGCGTACGCGATGCGCAAAGCGGTGGAACCAGTAATAGGCGAGATCGTCGAGCGCGAAGCACAGCGGCCATGCCCACCACTGCCAGCCGAGATCCAGCACGCGGAAGCCGTGGACGAATACCAGCATCGCGAACACCGTGCCCGCGGCGAGTACGCCAAGCACCGTCGAACCAAGGCCGAGTGCCAGCGAGACAGCGGTATCGCGGGGTTCATAGGCGCGAGGCGCGTGGCGCCGGGCCCAGACCATCTCGATGAGGACGAGCGATACGAACAAGGGAATCGCGAGGACGACCGGATCGAAGCTCGGCATGGCCTTAATCTAATGAATTGATCGCCCGGCACCAAGCTTCCGCATCGGCGACATCCAGCGCGGCAGTAGCCGTGCGCCGCTCGCCAATTGCGACTTCCAGCCGGTCGGCATGCAGGCGGGCGACAGTGCGCCCGTCGAGCAGGCGGCCAATGAAATGGTTTCCGTGCGGCGCCAGCAGCATGATTCGACCGGCACTGTCGCGCAGCAACGCGCCGCGGCCCGCGCGGTCGAGCGCGATCTCCGCCGCTTCGAAGCCGCAGAGCGCGTTGGCGGCCAGCTCACGCGCTTCCATCTCGCCAGCTATCTCGGGCTCACCGCCGAGCCGCAGCCGCCAGGCAACGAAAACGAGAAGGAAGACGGCGGCGAGCGATCCCGCAAATTGCAGGATCAGGCCGGCCACGGTCTAGTCGCGCGCGCGGGCGGAGAGCGCGTCCATTGCCGGCCGCACCGGCGCGACGTCATAGCCGGCGGCAGCGGCTGCCCTGGCGAGCGCATCGGGATCATCGCCCTGCGCAGCCTGCGCCAGTGCCCAGAGCAGGCTCGATCGGGTGCCAGAACGGCAATAGGCGAGAACCTTGCCCGTGGTGCTCGCGAGGGCCTCGACCATCGCCGCGATCTGCGGCTCGCTGAATCCGGCGTGGGTGATCGGGATTGCAAGGTAGTCGAGTCCTGCAGCGCGCGCGGCGGCTTCGATCTCGGGCCCCGGGGTCTGGTCCTCCGCCTCGCCCTCTGGCCGGTTATTGATCACCAGCGTGACGCCCTGCGCCTTGGCGGCAGCGATTTCTTCCAGTCCGATTTGGGGGCTGGCGAGCACGGACTCCGACAGGCGGCGAAAATCGCTCATTGCTCGGTTTCCGCGGCGTTAACGGAAACCTGTCGTTTGCGCCGCGCGCGGCTCGCCATGTTGAGCAGCTCGACCCCGACCGAGAATGCCATCGCCGCGTAAATATAGCCCTTGGGCACGTGGAAGCCGAAGCCGTCCGCGATCAGCACCAGTCCGATCATTACCAGGAACGCGAGCGCGAGCATCACGATCGACGGGTTTTTCTCGATGAACTTCGCCAGCGGGTCGGCCGCGAACAGCATCACGGTGACGGTGATGATGACCGCGGCGACCATGATCGGGACGTCATCGGTCATGCCCACGGCGGTGAGGATCGAATCGATCGAGAACACCAGGTCGAGTGCGATGATCTGTATGATCGCCGAGGTGAAGGCGATCTCAGCGACGCCCTTGTCCTGGTCGAGCAGCTCGCCCGATTCGGCCTCGGGGTCCATACTGTGATGGATTTCCTTGGTCGCCTTCCACAGCAGGAACAGCCCACCCCCGAGCAGGATCAGGTCGCGGCCCGAGAAGGCGGTTTCGAACGTTGGCTGTCCGTGCGATCCCGCCGCGCCCTCCAATCCCAGATCGAACAGCGGCGTTTGCAGCGTGACCAGCCAGCCGATCAGCATCAGCAGTGCGATGCGCATGATCAGCGCGAGCATCAGACCGATGCGCCGCGCCCGGCTTTGCTGTTCTTTCGGCAGCTTGTTCGACAGAATCGCGATGAACACGAGGTTGTCGACCCCGAGCACGATCTCGAGCACGATCAGTGTCAGCAAGGCGGCCCAAGCCGCCGGATCGGAGAGGAGTGCGATAAGGTCCATGGGCGGCTTGTGCCGAAGCGGCCACTTGCTGGCAAGCGCTTGCGGCAGGGCGCGCGCTGTGCGCGGTAGCCTCTCGTAAATTTGTTCCCTCGGATAAAATTCTACGTTATGAGACGACCGGAGCAGGTCGGGTTTTCCGGCCGGTTTCCCCGTGCATTACGCCTTAGCGCGGGGGTGGCATAGGCGAAGGCGAAGAAGGTACTTTGAGTTCATGGGGTACGATAAAGGTCGTCGCGGACGGGGGCGCGACAAGCGGGACGGTTTCGGGGAAGAAAGCTTCGATCCGTTTCGGGGTGACAATCCGGGCTTCGGCGGCGGTGACCGGTTCGGCGGCGGCGATCGCGGCGGCTTCGGTGGCGGCGGTGACCGGTTCGGTGGTGGTGGCGGCGACCGCGGCGGCTTCGGCGGCGGCGACCGTGGGCCGCGCAGCGGCGGCGGCGGTGGTGGCGGAATGCCCGCCCAAGTCGTCGGCACCGGCCAGGGCAAGGTCAAGTTCTTCAACGCGCACAAAGGCTTCGGCTTCATCCAGCGCGACGAGGGCGGCGAAGACGTTTTCGTGCACATCAGTCAGGTCGAGCGTGCGGGACTCGAAGGGCTCGCCGAAGGGCAGGAGCTGGCGTTCAACCTGGTCGACCGTGGCGGCAAGATCTCCGCGGCGGACCTGCAGGTCGTCGGCGACGTCATTCCGGTCGAGCAGAAGGCCGCCGCGCCGCAGCGGGAGCTGACTGGCGAGAAGGCGACCGGCACGGTCAAGTTCTTCAACAGCATGAAGGGTTTCGGCTTCATCACCCGCGATGACGGGCAGCCGGACGCGTTCGTGCACATCAGCGCGGTCGAGCGTTCGGGCCTCGGTTCGATCAACGAAGGCGATCGGCTCGAATTCGACCTCGAGGTCGACCGACGAGGCAAGCACTCGGCGGTCAACCTGGTCTCCGTTCAAGGCTGATCGGCCTGTTTCGCGCCCGGTAGTTTGACCGGGCCGACGCAAAGTCATAAACGGCTGCGATTGGCGGTCCTTCGGGGCCGCCATTTGTCGTTTCCGTATCTCGCCCGAAACACTCGAACTCGAAGGATTGCCGCCATGTCGATCACCCCGCTGATGCCCGTTTATCCCCGGTGCGACGTGCGGCCGGTGCGCGGCGAGGGCTGTTATTTGATCGGCGAGCGCGGTGAGCGTTACCTCGATTTCGCTGCGGGGATCGCGGTCAACGCGCTCGGGCACGGCCATCCGGTGCTGACCAAGGCGATCGCCGAGCAGGCGGCGACGCTGATGCACGTCAGCAACCTCTACGGCTCGCCGCAGGGGGAAGCGCTGGCGCAGCGGATCGTCGACCTCAGCTTTGCCGACACGGTGTTCTTCACCAACTCCGGCGCCGAGGCGATCGAGTGCGCGATCAAGACCGCGCGGCGCTATTTCTACGTCACCGAACAGCCCAGCCGCACCAAGATCATTACCTTCAACAACGCCTTTCACGGACGTACGCTGGGGGCGATCTCGGCGACCAACCAGGCCAAGATGCGCGATGGTTTCGAGCCGCTCCTGCCGGGCTTCGATTACGCGCCGTTCAACGATCTCGAGGCGGCGCTGGCGCTGGTGGATGACGACACCGCCGGGTTCCTGGTCGAGACGGTGCAGGGCGAGGGCGGAATGACGGCCGGCACGCCCGAGTTTATCAAGGGCCTGCGCGAGGCGTGCGACGAGCGAGGCATGCTGTTGATTCTCGACGAGATCCAGTGCGGTTACGGCCGTACCGGCAAGATGTGGGCCTACGAGCACTACGGCATCAAGCCCGACATCATGACCGTCGCCAAGGGCATCGGTGGCGGCTTCCCGCTCGGCGCATGCCTGGCGACCGAGGAAGCGGCCAAGGGCATGGTGTTCGGCACCCATGGTTCCACGTACGGCGGCAATCCGCTGGCGATGGCCGCTGGGATGGCGATCCTCGACGTGATGGGTGAGCCCGGCTTCCTGGATCACGTCACCAAGATGGGTGACCGGCTGCGACAGGCGTTCGAGCAGTTGATCCCGAACCACGATCATTTGTTCGAGGAAATTCGTGGCAAGGGCCTGATGCTCGGGATCAAGCTCAGGGAACCGGCAGTATCCCGCGAGTTCGTCGCCCATTTGCGCGACAATCACGGGCTGCTGACGGTAGCGGCGGGCGAGAACGTGTTCCGCGTACTGCCGCCGCTGATCATCGAGGAGCAGCACATCGCCGAATGTATCGAACGGCTGAGCGAAGGGGCGCGGAGCTTCGCGCCGCCCAGCGATGACTGAGGTGCGCCACTTCCTCGACCTCTCGGACGCCGGCGGCGACGCGATTGCGGCGATGATCAACGACGCGCAGGACCGCAAGGCCGCGCGCGCCAGCTGGCCCAAGGCCAGCTCGGACGCCGATGCGCCGCTTGCGGGGCACGTGTTGGCGATGGTGTTCGAGAAGCCCTCGACCCGCACGCGGGTGAGCTTCGACATCGCCATCCGTCAGCTCGGCGGCACGCCGCTGCTGCTCGATGCCGCGAGCAGCCAGCTTGGGCGGGGCGAGAGCATCGCCGACACCGCGCGGGTGCTTAGCCGGATGGTCGACGCGATCATGCTGCGAACGGACGATCACGCCAAGGTCGAGGAGATGGCACGGCACGCAAGCGTGCCGGTGATCAACGGTCTGACCGACAAGTCGCACCCGTGCCAGATCGTCGCCGACCTCCTGACGCTGGTTGAGCAAGGCAAGGCGCTGCCGGGGCTCGAGCTCGCCTGGCTTGGTGACGGCAACAATGTGCTCCATTCGCTGCTAGAGGCGGCCGGGCTGATGAAGTTCAATGTCCGGATCGGCTCGCCCCAGGGCTACGAGCCTGCCCCCGAGTTCGTCGAAATGGCGCGCGCGGGCGGGGCGCAAGTGACGCTGACGCACGATGCGGCGGAAGCGGCGGCGGGGGCGGACGTGGTCGTCACCGATACCTGGGTGTCGATGGGGCAGGAACACGTCCACAACAAGCTCGCCGCGATGGCGCCGTTCCAGGTCGACGCAAAGCTGATGGCCCGTGCCAAGCCCGATGCGCGGTTCCTCCATTGCCTGCCCGCTCACGTCGGCGAGGAAGTGGTGGAGGAGGTGTTCGAAGGCCCGCAATCGGTGGTGTTCGACGAGGCTGAGAACCGCATCCACGCGCAGAAATCCATCCTGCTGTGGTGCTTCGGCAAGCTCTGAGCTTCCCTTCCGGGCGGTCGGCCCCATATCGGCGCGCATGAACGACCAGACCGCGATCGAAGAGACCTATAGCGGCCGCCTGCTGAGCTTCACTCTGCCCGGCCGCCACGCGCGCGGCCGGGTGGTGCGGCTCGATGGCCTGCTCGACACCATCCTTTCCGCTCACGACTATCCGCCCGCGGTCACCAACCTCCTCGCAGAGGCGTTGGTGATGGCGGCGCTGCTCGGCAGCCTGTTGAAAGAAGATGGCAGCCAGCTGACCATGCAGGCGCAGAGCCCTGACGGCATCGTCTCGCTGCTGGTGTGCGATTATCGCGATGGCGAGCTGCGCGGGTATGCGGAATTCGATGGCGAGAGGCTCGCCCAGCTTGGTTCGAACCCCCCGCTTCCTGCGTTGTTCGGAGACGGGCACCTGGCGATCACCTTCGATCTGCCGACCGGCGGCGAACGCTATCAAGGCATCGTCCCGCTTGAAGGCGCGTCGCTGGCCGAGGCGTGCGAGCATTACTTCGCGCGCAGCGAGCAGGTGCCCACGCTCATCCGGCTTGGCATCCGCTGCGGTGTCGAAGGGTGCGTGGCGGGCGGTCTGCTGGTGCAGCATCTCGCCGAGGGTGAGGAAGGCCGCGAACGGCTCCACGTGCGCATGGATCACCCGGAGTGGGAGCACGTCGCGGTGCTCGCCGGTTCGACCCGCCATCAGGAGCTTGTCGACCGCAACCTTTCTCTGGAAGCGCTGGTGTGGCGGCTGTTCCACGAAGAGGACGAGATCCGCATAGAACGCGGGCGCAGCCTCACGCGCGGTTGCCGCTGCTCGACCGAGCATTTCGAGAAAGTGCTCGCCCGCTTTCCTGAGGACGAGCGCGCCGCGATGCGCGCAGATGACGGATCGATCATCGTCGATTGCGCGTTCTGTTCGCGCGAGTTTCCGATCTACCAATGATGAGCCGCACAACGGTTCATCGTACGCTCAGACCGGTTGGCCGATAGGCCGGCGACTGATATAAGGATACCGATGCGACCGATGAGACCCTTTTGGAATCGCCTGAAAGCCGTTCCGCGCCCGGTGCGCCTCCTGGTCGCAGGCTCGGGGCTGACGCTGATTGCACTACCGCTCGCCGCCAGCCCTCCCGAGCTCGGGATGCTGTCTGGGCTCACCAAGGGGAAGTGGGAAGTGCGCGTGCGGGGTGAGGGCGTGCGCAGCGTGTGCGTGCGAAACGGCCCTGAGTTCATCCAGATCAAGCACGGCGATGCCGGATGCAGCCGCTTCATCGTCAATGACACACCCACGGATGTGACCGTGCAGTACACCTGCCGAGGCAACGGCTATGGCCGCACGCACATCCGCAAGGAAAGCGTGAAGCTGGTACAGATCGACAGCACCGGGATTCACAACGGCGCCCCGTTCGATATCTCGGCCGAGGCGCGCCACGTCGGCGCCTGCTGACGCGCCGCTCGTAGTCGCTTCGATGTGCACCAAGCTTGAAGGAAAGGGCCGTCCGGCGGTCGTGCTGCTCTCCGGCGGCCTCGACTCGATGGTCACCGCCGGAATTGCGCGTGCACAGGGCTTTGTGCTCCACGCGCTTACGATCGATTACAACCAGCGCCACCGGCGAGAGATCGAGGCGGCCAAAGTCGTAGCGAAGGCACTCGGCGCGGTGCGCCACGTGATCCTGCCACTCGATCTCACGCGCTTCGGCGGCTCGGCGCTGACCGACGATATCGCAGTACCTAAAGGCGGCCTGACCGCGGACATCCCGGTGACCTACGTCCCCGCGCGCAACCTCGTGTTCCTGTCACTGACGGTGGCGATGGCCGAAGCCAGCGGCGCATGCGACGTGTTCATCGGGGTCAATGCGCTCGACTATTCGGGCTATCCCGATTGCCGGCCGGAGTTCATCGCCAGCTTCACCGAGACCGCGCGCCTCGGGACAAAGGCGGGGGTCGAGGGTGCACCGTTTTCGATCCACGCGCCTTTGCAGCACATGACAAAGGCACAGATCGCCGCCGAGGCGCTGCGGCTCGGGCTCGATCCGGCGATGAGCTGGTCATGCTACGATCCGACCGACGATGGCCTGGCCTGCGGGCTGTGCGACAGTTGCCGCCTGCGCCGGCAAGGCTTCGCCGACGCCGGACTGGCCGATCCGATTCAGTACGCCGTCTAGGTTTTGCTGACGACGCCGCAGGCTTCACGGCCGCCGGAGTTGCCTGAAGGGTCGGTCTTGTAGTCGTCCGGTCCCGCATGGACGACGATTGCTGTGCCGTCGGCGTCGAACAATTCGCTCATCACTTCGTCCGGCGTGCCCATGAGCGACGCCGTAACCGTGCCGGTACCCTTGCTGTCCACGGTCACGTTGGGAAGATCGCCGAGATGCGCACCTTGCGGATTCTCCGTCCCGTGCTTGTGACCTGCCGGATTGAGATGCGGTCCCGCAGAGGCAAAGTCGGGTCCTTCGCACTTTCCGGTGGTGTGCAGGTGCAGGCCATGCTGCCCCGGCGTGAAGCCCACCACGGCCACGACGACGCTTATTTGTGAGCCGTTGCTGAGGAACTGTGCCGTGCCCGCAGGAAGGCCGCTAGCGGTCTTGAAGGTCGCCTGTGCGACGCGATTGGTCGGCACACCGCCCGTGGTCTGGCATCCACCGAGCGCCACGGCGGCGGCGGACAAGGTAGCGAGCAGTAAGGTATGGCGCATGGAGACTCTCCCGTAGCTGCGGTCCAGCCGCTGTAACGGCCAAGCCGGGGTTTGGCTCCGTGAATTACGCGGATGCGAACACGCCGGCTACGCGCAGCGCTTCGATCAGCGCGGCGATCGCCGTGCGGGCCTCGGCGTCCACAGTCGTGCCGCCAGTGGGTTCCGCAGGCGGTGCAGCGCGTTGCCAGCCGCCGAGATAGAGGATTCGCTGCCCGCTCGATCGGTCCAGAACGCACATTCCGTCACGTGGTGTCGCGAACAGCCAGTTTCCGGCTTCGCGGCAGGCGAGCTTGCCGTCCTCACCGATCCAATCGCCCGTGGCGCCTGTTCCGACCAGCCAGCTTTCGCCCTCATCGGGTTCGGCCGGCGGATCGCTCGCTTCGCCTTCGATCGCAGGGTGGAGCAAAGCGTCCGACAGGGCGTGGGCTTCGTTGACGGTAAGCTCCTTCTGAACCTGTCCCGGGAAAAGCAGGGGAAGCGCGTGACGGGGTGTGGCGGAGGTGAAGGTTATGGGATCGGGCATCGGACGTTCCTCAGGTGATGGTGGTGAGCAGGAGCGGTGGCGAGAGCGCGAAGCTGCCGACCTGGCGCACCCACAGCGGGGCGCCGCTGTGCTCGGCGTGGAGGATCGTGAGCATGGCCGGCGGCAGCGTCAGCGTCGCAACCGCAATGTTCCAGCGCAGCGGCGGCGCGTCGATCGGGCCCACGCCTGCGAGATAGGTTTCGCTTTCCTCGCCGAGCGGTGTCTCGACTTCGTCGGTCCAACCCCACGCGCCGCGTGCGCGCCGGATCCAGCTCAGTTCGAGCGAACCGTCGGCAAGGATGCGGCTACGTGGATGAACCGGCGTCAGCGGCCGTAGGGTAAGCCCGGGATTGGCGATCGATGAGGCAACGGGTGCGCCGTCGCGGAGGCCCAACGCGACGATCTCCTGCGCCGGGCCGACAAGGGCGGCATCGAGCAGCGTCGCCGTGCCGTCGAGCAGCACGAACGGCGCACCGGAAAGATGGCCGGCCTGAGCTGCGGCTTCGGTACCGCCACGCCCGCGAAGCAGGCCGGTAAGCCGCCACTGCCTTCCGTCGAGCGCCTCGACGTGGAGGAATTGAATAACCTCGCCGCCGACCAGCGCGCGGTTCGCGCCGCCCGCCAGGCCCTCGACCGTCGTGCTGCTGAGCGCGAAGTCGTCGGCCAGAAGCTCGACGGTTATCGAGGCGCGGTCGATCAAATGCGCGGTCGATGGTGGCGCGGCGGCGATGATCGTGCCGACGATGTTGCGGCGGGAACCGCTGGGGCCGAGCGGGGTGAGCGCGCCGCCGTGGCTGGCGTATAGCGCAGCGCCCTTCCACCCCCCGGATGCCGCGGATGCCGCGGCATACACACGCGGCGTGCTGGCGCTCCCGATGCCGTTCCATGGCAGCTCGAATGCCTGCAGCACGGTGGGAGCGGCGAGCAGGTCGGACGGGCGGGCGACGGTCCCCGGATCGGCAGCCGGTCGGCGCGCCGGTCCGCGCGGCAGGCGGCGCAGCTCGAACTCGACTCCGCGCTCGCGCCATTCCCAGCCGTCAATGCGCCAGTTGCCGGGCCGTTCGGGGATACGCACGATGGCACCCGGTGTCAGGGCCGGGTCCAGCTCGGCGGTGCGCCAGGCAATCGTCTCGCGGGCCCAGCCGGCGCGTTCGGCGGCGGCATTGACCAGCGCACGTGCATCGGCCGCAGCGAGCGAGCCGGGAAATTCGATTCCTCGCCCCCGGCCCGCCCGCGCGCGACCATCTGCGCGCTGGAGCCCTGCCTGAAAGTCGCGGTCGACGTCGTAATAGCGCAACACGTCCGGCACATCGGCAGGTCCGGACTCGCGCTGGCGGCTGGTGCCACTCAGGGCGCCAAAGCTCTCGCCATCGTCGGCGGCGACGGGCGCGGGCAGCAAAGGCGCGTCTTCGGGGGCCGCATCTGCGTCGGTCAGACGCAGCGCCTCCCCACCCGCGTCGGCTGCCAGCGGATAGACCGTGCCGACCGTCGTCAGCATGTCCGCCAGCGAGCCGCCTTCATAAGCGAAGCCCGTGAGCGCCGGCAGGGCCCGTTCCGCGACGACAGGCTCGGGCAGGGCCTCTACCAGTTGTGCCAAAGTTACTTCGCCATCGTCGGCCAGGATCTCGAACGTCAGCGCGGGAATACGGTTGCCGAACTCGGCGAGTTGCAGGTTCTCGAACACCACGTAGGCGGTGTGGCGGAACGCGGGCGCGCCCGCCTGCGCCGAGGCGATCAACGGATCAGCTTCCTGATCGCCATGCCCATCGTAGAAGCGCATCGTGCCGCCGACCTTGAGGTCGCCGCCCGCGCCGCGCAGCAGGTTGCCGTCCGCCCAGATGCGGCCGATGCCGCCGATCGGCCGGCTCGCCAGCGCAACAGCGCAGCTCACCGAATAGGAGTACGTGGTCAGGGACGGACCGCCCTTGCCGCCACCCTCGGTGTCCTTGTCCTCGACCATATCGGTCGCCCAGATGATCGATCCCGGCATGCGCAGCCTGCCGTAGGGGCGCGGGATCGCTGAGCCGTAGCTCGAGGTGCTGATCGCCAGATCCTTGAGGCGGGGGCCTTCACGGCCCGAGCTGCCAATGACCGCCCGGTCGACCGCCTGGCCCGCCAGCGCACCGAGCGCACCACCCAGGGGGCCGCCGATCAGCGTGCCGATCGCGGTGAAAACCAGCGTTGCCATTCGATCAGTCCTTCAGGCGCCAATGCCGCTCGACCGGCCAGGATAGAGGTCCGGGCGTAACGACGACGCGGCGCAAGCCCGCGTGGGCATGGATGAAGTCGCCGGACGGGCCGGCAACGAGCAGGTGATGTTGTGCCGGGCCGCTGCGGACGAGCATCACGTCGCCCGGTTCGATCGTGCCAGTGGCCTCGACGAGGCCAGCGGCCGGCGCCCACGCCAGCCCGGCGGCAATGTTACTGTTGCGCAGGCGGTAGCCGGCGGGAGCGGACGCCCCAAGAGCCGCGGACACCAGACCCACGCAGTCGAGCCCGGTCGCCGGATCGCGCCCATGCAGCCGGAACCGGGTTCCGACCAGCGCTTGCGCGGCAAGCGCCACGTCGCGGCCAGTCACCCGCCGGTGCCGTAGCGGGCAAGTAGATCGTTGCCCGGCAGGTACGGTTCGCCTTGAAAATTCACCGAATTGGCAAATCGGCTAACGCACGTCGCAAGGGTGTGATCGCAGCCTTCGCGCAACATCGCACGCGTGCCGACCTGGAGCGCCGGATCGAGCGCGACGTCGAGCACCAGTCCGGTGTCGTCCGAGCTGATCACTTCCATCCTCAGCCCTGCCTGCGGCCCGTCGAGCCAGCGCAAATAGCCATCGAGCATTGCCGCCGCCGAGGGGCCAGCGGCAAACGACACGCGGTTCGCGTCGAGATCGATCGCCGACACCGCCGCCTCATGGGTGAACTTCGCTGCGCTCAGCGTGCATCCGGGGCCGCAGAACTGCGCGCGGCAGGTCGGGCTGGTGCGCGGTACCGGATCGGCTTCGAGCACGGCCTTGGCTGAGCGCAATTCCGCGGTGAACTTGCCGCCCTCCTCGCCGATCGCGCCGACCTCGCCGCGATAGAGCACGGTTCGTTCGAGTGTCTGCCAGTCGATCGCGCCAATTGCGATACGCGAACCGTCGAAGCGTGCGTTCGCCAGGTCCTCCTGCGACAAGGCATCGTGGGTCAGCGCGCCCTCGACTTCCGCACTGTCGCCGCCAACGCCCGATGTGCGGCGGATCGCCGAGGGCAGCATGCCCGGCGCGGCGCGGTGGACCACCCCGTCGAAAAGCAAGTCCTTGTCGTGGCTGGTGAAGCCCAGCGTCACGCCATCGGTGCGCGCGATGCGCCAGAAGGTCGCCACGGTTTCCAGCTCCTCGCGGAAAAACACCCGGGTCATGTCGCCTCGCGCACTTCGATCAGCGGCACCGACGGCGCTTCGCCCGCCGCGAAGGCGGCGCCGTTCACATCGAGTCGATCCTCCGCGAAACGCACCGGGACGTCGAACAGGAACCCGGCGCGGATCGCCGCGCCTTCCGCCGGAGGGTATGCGAACACCACTGTTCCGCCGGGGTCCAGCGTCCAGCCATGCGCGGCCACACCGCCGACGCTGACCACGATGCTCTCCGCGCGCGGACGGGTAATCGGCCGCACCTGCGGATCGTCGACCCCGCCGTAGTTCTTCACCAGCCGGAAGCTCGCGGTAAGCCCGTCGCCAGTGCCGATGCGCTGATCGAGCATCGTCGGCGTGCCGCGCATCCCGTTCGAACTGAAATCGAACGGATCGGTGAGGCGGAAACCCCGCGCCGCTCCGCGCCTTGCGCGGAAGAACGCGATCAGGGTGCCGAGCTCCTCATCGGAGCGGATGCCCGGCCCGACATCGTAACGCATGCGTGCATCGGACCACAGGGAAGAACGTCGCTCATGGCCGGAGGCGGTGGCCGCCACCGAGGTCGAGAATTCAGGACTGGCACCGGAATCGCGCCCGAGCGCGAGCGGATAAAGCACATCGTCGAAGGCTTGCATGGCGTTGTCCTGGTTTGAGGGCAGGCGAGTGTATCCGTCGCGGCAGACCTGCGGGATCGCCCACACGAACCGTTCGGTGACTCCCCGTGCGAGCGCTTCATCCAGCCCGGCGTCGACCCGTGGCCAGAAGGCCTCGGCATCCTCGCCAAGCAGCACGAAGCCCGCGAAATAGTCCTGCGCTTCCAACGGATAGCCGAGCCAGTCGGCGACCATCGCGTAGGCCGCCTTGCGCGCGGCTTCGGCGCCCTTGGTCAGCCAGTCGTAATCCTCCAGCTGCAGCCGGTCGAACGCGGGCCAGGCCCATGCGGCCGGCATGTTGGCGCGGCGCAATTCGGGCATTGCCGGATCCAGCACCGTGGGCGTGAACGCGAGCAGGTGGACCGTCGCGCCGCCCGCGCCCGCCGCCGCGCGGACTGCGGCAGTCAAGTCGGAGGTCGATTGCGCGAGCAAATCGCCGGCCTGGTCGAGCAGCGAAAGTTGCGGCGGCGACAGGCTGGCACGCATGTCGGCGATCTCCGGCGGCGAACCGCCGAATGCCATCCGCGCTGCATCGTCGTAGAGGCAGATGCGGCCATCGTGCGTGGTCCACCACCAGGGCTCGCCGATCTGGAACTCGACGTCGAAATCCGCGTCGAGCAGCAATCCCACAAACCGCGCCGCCGTCGCTTGCAGCCACGCCATCGCATCGCCGTTCGCGGGCGACAGCAGCGCCGAGGGAGGCTCCCATCCGGTGCGCGCCGCCTCACCATCATGCGTGCGTTGCTGCCACGCGTCCGGGCATCGCTCCGCCAGCACTTCGTAACTGAGCGAAGCGACGAGGCGATAGCCCTGCTCCGCGCACAGCGCGAAGAAGTTGGCATGCCATTGGAGCGCCGGCCCGCATACGGTGCCCGCGGGATCGACCAGCAGGTCCGCCCCGCCGGGAACGAGCCGCTGGAAATGGCTCATGCCGACATAGTGGACCAGGCGTTCGCGGTAGCCGAGGTGCCGTACCGTGCGCAGCAACCGCGCCGGGCTCTGGTTGTAGCAATCGTCGAACGCCGTCGCCATGCGCACCCCGTGCGGGGGCACCAGCACGTCGCCGATCTGGAGCATTGGACGGTGGCCTTCGCACACGATCTCGCTCAGTTCGACCCACCCGTCGATCCGCGCTGGAAGCAGCTCCTCGCCCTCCGGCTCGTATCCGGGCGGCGCGAGCGAGAGGAACATGCGGTCGATATCCGCCGGATGCACCGCGTCACCAGCGCCTTCCCAGCCGTCGCGCAGCTCCGAGAACGGCAGCACGATCTGCGCGTCCTCGGGCGACCCCTGCGCGTAGTTCCACAGCCGCACGTACCAGCTGCGCGCCACGCCCGCCGCATCCCGGCCTTCGATCGTCAGCGTCGGCCCGTGCACCGCATCGAGCGGCAGCACTCCGCCCGAACGCCAGCGGAAGCGCAGCGTGGTGCGCGAATAGTCGCGGTCAGTGGAATAGGCGAGCAGCGGGTGGCTGACGGCATCGGCGCTGTCCCAGATCAGCCCGGCGAGTTCGCCCGTATGGTGGAACTCGGCCTCGACCCGCAGCGAGTCCGTGCCGGTGGTGACGACCGTCGCGATCATCGGGCGCGGGAAGTTGACGGTCCAGAAGCGCGGATCGAACCGCTGGATGTAGTCGGAGTCCTGCCCCTCGCGCTTGCGGGCGAGCCAGAATGCCATGATTGTTCCTTTGGATTTTCGTCACCCCGAACTTGTGGCAGGGTTCATTTCTCATCCTGGTCCGGTGGTCGCGAAGGCAGGATGGCTGAAACAAGTTCAGCATGACGGTTGGGACTGATGCGCTTCGCTAATCCCGCAGCGCGCGCCGGATGCTGCTCGCGACCTGCCGTGAGGAGCGCCTGAGCGCGACCGGCGCGTCCGAGCCGCGCGGCGCGGCGAGCTGGATCGAAACCTTCACATCGCGCGCGGGCGCCGCGCTGGCTTCGACTCGCCCCGCGCTCGCCGGCACGAACACCTCGGGCCCGCGCTCGCCGACGACATAGGCCGAGCCCGGCGAAACATTCCCGCCGGTCGCCCGGCCGGGCAGCCCGAACAGCGCGCCGATCGCGCCGGTCAGCACGCCCGCCAGCCCTCCGCCCGACACACCGCCGCCGGCCACGCTGCCGATGCCCGACTTGACCGCTTGCGCGGCGATTTCGTTCATCGTCTGCATCGCCACGCGCTTGAGGTCGTCGAACCCGAGGTTGCCGCGGCGGATCGCCCCGGTAAGGCCATGTTCGAGCACCGAGCCTGCGCGGGCGAAGCCATCGACCAGCGTTCCGTCCACCGTGCCCCGCATTGCTTCGATGTCCCGCCTGAAGCCTTCGGTGCTGGCGCGCACCTCGATCATCAGCGGCTCGATTTCGTCATCCATCGCGGAATTTCTCCATAAGGCGTGCCAGCTCCTCGCGGCCGAGCGGCGTCACATCCTCGTTCGCCTCGGGCGCGAGGATTGCCGCCAGCTCGGCCGGCGTCGCGTTCCAGAAGTCGTCGGGCCGCCAGCCGAGTGCGCGCGCGGTAAGGCCGGCCAGCCGCAGCGCCCCGGCCGCGAAGGTCACGCGCGCCCTTGCAGGATTTGCCCCAGCAGCACGCGCAGGGGCCTGGCGCAGCGCGCGAGGCCCAAGGCGAGCACCGCCTCACCGACGGCTTCACGCGTGACCTCGCGCCCGACCCGGCAATGCCAGAACAAGGCCGCCATCTCCGCGAGCCTGAGCTGGCCCGCGCCCGCGCGCTCGACTAGTGCGAACAGTGGTCCCAGCTCGTCCTCGGCCGCGACGAGTGCCGCAAATGTCGGGCGCAGCAGGTGCGGTGCGCCGTCGATCGTGAGCGAGGCTTCCCCTCTCAATGAATTTGCCGTCACGCCGGCACCACCGGGCCACTGCTTTCAAGCTGTAGCGTGTAGTTGCGCTCCCCGTTGAAATCCCCGGCGTAGTCGAGGCGCTGGATCAGGAACTGGCCTCGAAGCTTCTCGCCGTCCTCGAAGCTCAGCTCGTAATCCTCGAGCGTGCCGGCCAGCGCATGGCTGCGGATCGATGCTTCGGCGTCGCTGCCAAGGAAGATGCCCGCCGCGCCGACCGAAACCGAGCGCGTGCCCCCGCCTGACAGCAGTTCGCGCCAACCGCCCGATTGCTTGTGGGTGACGACTACCGTGTCGCCGTTGATCGACATCTGCGTGGTGCGCAGCCCGGCGACCGTGTCGTAAGCGGGCGGCGCACCGCCGTCGCCGATCTTGAGGAGGAAGGCTGAGCCTTTCTGGGCAGTCATATTGTTCTCCTTAGGAAGCGAGTACGCGGAAGCGGTATTCCATCAGCACGGCGCGGGTGTTGTTGGCGCGCTGCTCGGCGCGGGCGCGCAGGAAGGTGGTGGAGGCGATCGCGAAGCCGGCCAGCACGCGCGGTAAGCTCTCGATTCGCGCCTCGATCGGCGCGACGAGATCGGCGGCCATCGCCGGATCGTCTCCTCGGCAATGCAGCTCGATCGCGATGCGCACTTCTCGGCCTTGCCTGTCCTTGGTCGACCAGTCGGTACTGGCGCTGGCGGCGATCCCGAGCCACGGCAGCGCGGCGCGCAAGGGCGCTTCCTCGGTCACGGTATTGACCGCGTCGGCCAGTGCGGGGTCGGTGCGCAGCCAGTCGAGCAGCGCGGCGCGCAGCAGGGTTTCCATCAGCGGTTCCTCGAAAAGAGCGGCCACAGCAGGCTCGGCGTGCGCCAGCGCCGGGGATCCGACCTGCGCAGGGCGGTCTCCGCGTGGGCTTCGGCAAGCGTCGCAGCGTGCCGCGCAAGCCGGGCGCCGGAGAATACGATCGCGGCGTCGATCATGTGAGCCGCATCCGCCGCCACGGTCGCCACAGCGCCGCGACGGCAGCGGGCGGTTCGCTCGCGGCCTGCGCGTCGTCGCGGGCGCGGAAATGGTGCGCGGCGAGGCGAATAACCCCGTGTCGGATCGCTTCGGGCAACGCGTCCCACTCGGTGGCGAGGCCGGCGGTGCAGCGCACCGCGATACGCCCGGCCGCTCCCTGGCGGATCAGCCGCACGCGCCCGCCGCCATCGGCGTCGAGATCGATCGCGTAGTCGCCTGCGGCGAGCGCGAACCGCGCACCATCGGCCGGGATGCCCTCAGCCTGGGTCATCGCTTGCACCGGCCGCGTGGCGAGACAGGTCCATCCGGCGCACGCCGGGTGGATTTCCTCGCATGTCGTCTCAAGCGCCATCAGCCCGGTGAAGGCTTCGAAGGTGTCGAGGCTTGCGCCCAGCAGGTGCGTGAGCGTCGCGTCGTCGCGCGTGGTGCCGATCGCCAGCCACGCCTTGAGCGCGTCGAGAGCCGCGCCGGCGAGCGTCGCCGGCACGAGGATGGTCCGCTGCATGAGGGACTCCGAAATGTGAGAAACGGGTGGAGCCGGCCTTGGGGGAAGGCCGGCCCCGGGTCGGTCTTACTCCTCGATTTTCAGCAGCTTGATCGCTGCCGAATCGAGCACCTGTCCGCCGACGCGCCTGGTTGCGTAGAAATGCACGAACGGCTTGTTGGTGAAGGGATCGCGCAGGATCGTCGTCGCGCTGCGCTCTGCGATCAGGTAGCCGGCCTTGAAGTTGCCGAACGCGATCGGGAAGGCATTGGCGGCGATATCCGGCATGTCCTCGGCTTCCACCACCGGGTAGCCGAGCAGGCGGTCCGGCTGGCCTTCGACGAGGCCGGGCTGCCACAGGAACGCGCCGTCGCTGGTCTTGAGCTTGCGCACTTCGGCGAGAGTCGAGGAGTTCATCACCCAGCTCGCGCCCTGGCGATGGCCGGACTTGAGCGTGTGGATCAGGTCGATCAGGCGCAAGTCGGGCATCTCGTCGAACCCGGCCGCATCGCCGCTCGCGACGTACTGCAGTGTGCCGAACGTCCGCGCGGCATCGCCGTCGAGCGACTTGGGCGCGGCGAGGAAGCCCTTCGGCTGGTTATCGCCGGTGCCGTTGACGAAGGCGGCGCCTTCCGCCCGGGCGAATTCCATCGCGATCTCGCTCGCCAACCAGCTTTCGAGGTCGAAGGCCGCGTCGTCGAGCATGCGCTGGCTCGCCGCCGGGTTGGCGAACAGCTCACCCGAGGGGGGCGCGATCTCGGCGAAGTCGGGCGTGGCCGTTTCGGGCCGCGCGGCGGTTTCGCTGACCCAGCCCGAGGCCGTGCCGCCAAGCGTGACCAGCTTGCGGTACCCGGCGCTGCCGACCTGCACCACCTGGGCGAGGCCGCGGATCGGCGAGATCTCCTTGAGTTCGCTGGCGATCAGCGCATCGATCTCGTGCGGCACGGTATAGCCGCCATCCCCCGGAACGGTGCCAGCGATCGACTTGAGCTCGCGTTCCTCACCCCGGCGCAAGTAGAGATCGACGAAGCCCTTGACCTGTGGGGGGGGCGCCACGGCGAGCGCGGGCCGGGCGGCGGCGCGGCCGACACGGTCGAGCCGGGCCTTCACTTCATCGACGTCGGACCGCAGCACGCCGATTGCCTTGTCGGCTTCGTCCTGGCGGGCGACGATGTCGAACGAAGCGGCGAGGGCGTCGGTATCGGGATTGAGTTCGCTATCCATTGGGCAGTGGTCCTTTCGTGGGCACAAAAAAGGCCGCCCGAAGGCGGCCGGAAAATCGGTTCGCGCGTAAAAATCACCGAACCAGATGGACGCGCGCGCCGAACTGCAGCGGGTGCGTAACGAGGCTAACCTCGAACAAGTCGATGTCTTCGAGCAGGCGCCCTTGCGGCAAGGGCCGGAAGCCGCGCGCCCGATAACCGAAGCTGAGGCCGTTCGCCGCGCGCGGGCGGATGCCCGGATCGATCCGGGCGATCACCCGCAGGCCGCGCGCATCCTCCGCGAGCGCCTCGATCCGGCCGATGTGTTGCTCGGGCCGGTGCTGCCAGAACAGCGGCAACTCGCTGCCTTCCGCGATCGCGCGGGCGAACGCGCCGCGGCGGATCACGTCGCCCGCTGCGTCGGCCACGTCGAACAGCGCGGCGTACCCCGCGAATCTTACGGTTCGGGCCGGAATCACTTGAGCAGCTCCGGCACGCCGAGCCGCATCGCGATCCCGATCAGCAGCAGCGCCAGGAACCCGCGCACCAGCCAGTCGATGGCGGCCTGCCACGCGCTCTTCTTGGCATCGCGCCACGCGCCGAGCAGTTGCCTGAGCTCCCCGATGTCATCCCCCGCGCGCGGGTCCGAGAGGCCGAGCCGGGCGAGCGCGCGGTCGGCGCCAAGCTCGCTCGCTTCCTCGATCACCGCGCGCAGGGTGACCATGTCGGCACCTTCGTTCACCGCCTGCGCGAGCAGTCGCGCCAGCATGTCGTCGCGGTTCATGGCCGGCTCTCCAGCCCCAGGATCGCCCGCTTCTCCTCGTCCGAAAGGAAGCTCGCGGCGCTGACTTGCGCCCACAGCCGCTCGCGGTCTTCGGATAGCGCCGGCACCTGGTCGAGGTCGACCGTCAGCGCCGCCCTGGGGAACCACGCCTCCAGCCCCTCGGCGAGACCGGCGAGGATCTTCGATGCCAGCGGCAGCAACGTCAGCCGCCACAGCGCGCGGTTGGCCTCGCGGTAGT
Source organism: uncultured Sphingomonadaceae bacterium (assembly GCA_964401045.1). GTDB lineage: Bacteria > Pseudomonadota > Alphaproteobacteria > Sphingomonadales > Sphingomonadaceae > CAYNXB01. The sequence continues at coordinate 26,065 of CAYNXB010000036.1, forward strand.
TGGCGTAAGTGTTGTCGCCCGGCAGGCCGAGGAGCATCGGCGGCACCCCGAACGCGAGCGCGACATCGCGCGCCGCCGCCGCCTTCAACCCGGCGAAATCCATATCGGCGGGCGACAGCGCGAGCGATTGCCACTTGAGCCCGCCTTCGAGCAGCATCGGCCTTCCGGCGTTGCCTTCGCCCGAGAACGCACTCGCCAGCTCGGCCTTGAGGCGCTCGAACTGGTCGGTCGTCAGCGTGGTCTCGCCGCCGTCGTAGATCAGCGCGCCGCTGGGCCGCGCGGCGTTCTCGAGCAGCGCCCGGTTCCACGCCGAGGCGGCGTTGTGAATTGCCACCGCCTGGTCCGCCGCGGCGAGACAGCCCGCGCCATAGTGATCGTCCGCCGGGTGATAGCTCTTGAGGTGGATCAGGTTGGGCCAGCCCGCCTCATCCTCCAGCGGGATCGCCAGCGCCTTGTCACCCACCTTGTACTGATATGCGGCGGGCCACCCGGAGGCGTCCGGCTGCACGGAGACGCGCTCGGGCCGCAGCGCGAACAGCTCCACCGGCTGTCCCGCCGCGTCCTTCATCACCTGCACGAACCCGTTGCCGTGAAGCAGCAACTGCGCCGCGAGCGTCTCGATCAGCGCCTGCCCGGCGCTGGTCGCACCCAGCAGGCCGAGCAGCCGCGCATCGCCGGTAAGCGGCGCCCCCGCGACCCCTTCGGCCACCAGCCGAACCGCGCGCTGCGCGACCGGGTTCTCGAGATAGGCATGGCGGATCGCGCGGCTGTAATCGAACGGCAACCGCGCCCCGCCGGGCTCGATCGCGAAAGTCCAGGGAGACGTGAAGCTGCGCGCGAGAGGCACACGGCTTTGGCCCCCGCCCTTGAGGGCGGAGG
>CAYNXB010000037.1:0-21621 GCA_964401045.1 uncultured Sphingomonadaceae bacterium
TTGCGCGGTCTGCAGGTGGGTGAAGCCGGGCATGATCGTTGCGGCATGTTCTTCGGCGCGCGTGACCAATGCCCGCTGGAGCGCCGCGAGCCCGGCGTCCGCCTGGTCGATCGCGTCGCGCACCCACAGGCGGAAGTCAGTCGCCACCTGATCGTTACGGCTGCGCGCGGTGTGCAGGCGCCCGGCGGCGGGGCCGATCAGCTCGCCGAGGCGCGCCTCGACCGTCATGTGAACGTCCTCGAGATCCCAGTCCTCTGGCACGCCCTCGCGTTCGTATTCCGTGGCGATAGCATCGAGGCCTTCCTCGATCGCTCCGGCATCCTCGGCGGAAATAATTCCACACGCGCCGAGCATCGCCGCATGGGCCTTGCTCGCGGCGATGTCCTGCCGCCACAACGCTTTGTCGAACGGGATCGATGCGTTAATCTCGCGCATGATCGCCGACGGGCCTTCGGCGAAGCGCCCGCCCCACATCGCATTGGAGCCCTGAATGCCTCGATCTGCCTTGTTGCCGCTCACGCTCGCGCTCGCTTTCGCCGTGGGCGCTTGCGATAGGGAAACCACCCCCCCCGCGCAACCGCAGGAAAACTCGGGCGCAGAAAAGCAAACCGGCGCGAAGGATAATGGACTGACGGGGACGCTCGATCGCAGCCATGCGGGGGCGGCGCTGCCCTCGATCAAGGTTAGCAAGCCCGACGGCACCACGCTCGATCTCGCGGCGCTGTCGGGTACGCCGGTGCTGCTCAACCTGTGGGCGACCTGGTGCGCCCCCTGCGTGGTCGAGATGCCGATGCTCGACGCGCTCGCGGGCGAGACCGAGGGCAAGTTGCGCGTGATCACCGTGAGCCAGGACCTGAAGGGTGGGGAGGAAGTCGAGCCGTTCTTCGCCGAGAAGAAGTTCGCCCACCTCGAACCCTGGCTGGACCCCGAAACCGAGCTGTCGTTCGCGTTCGCCGATTCGGGCGGTGTGCTTCCGACGACGGTACTCTACGGTGCCGACGGCAAGGAACTGTGGCGCATGGTCGGCGGCTACGACTGGTCGTCGCGTGAAGCCAGGAAGCTGGTGGCGGAGGGGCTTGATGGGCGGTGACGGGCTCAAACTGGCCTCAAAGGCGATCGTGGTGCGTCTGCCTTAGCGCTACAGCAGGAACGCGAAGAACAGCGCGGTAGCTGCGGTCATCACCAGGGTCGCAAGCCAGCCCAGCACAGTCGCCGCGGGTGACAGGGTCAGTCGACCCATCGCGCGCTTGTTGCGCACGATCAGCATCATCATCGCCATCAAGGGGGCGGCCAGCACGCCGTTGACCACTGCCGCCCAGTAAAGAGCACGAACCGGATCGATCGCGACCGACGTGAGCGCTGCTCCAGCGAGAGTGGTCACCGCGATCGTCGCATAAAACAGGCGCGCCTGCAGCGGCTTCGCGTCCAGGCTTCCCACCTTGCCTGCCATCTCGGTCACCGCATAGGCGGCCGAGCCGGCCAGGATCGGCACCGCGAGCAAGCCGGTCCCGATTATTCCCAGCGCGAACATCGCGAAAGCGAACTGGCCGGCGATCGGGCGCAATGCCTCGGCGGCCTGGGCCGATGTCTCGATATCGGTAACGCCGTTGGCGTTGAGGGTGGCAGCCGTCGCGAAGACGATCGCGAGCGAAACGATCGAACTGAACGCCATCCCGACCAGGGTGTCGGTGCGGATCCGTTTGAGTTCCGGCCCGGCATCGCGCGGGGCCAGGCACAGCGGCTTGGCATGATACCGGTGCTGCTCCTCGATCTCTTGCCCCGCTTGCCAGAAGAACAGGTAAGGACTGATCGTGGTGCCCAGGATAGCGACCATGGCCGTCGCGTAAGCCGCGTTCCATTGCAGGTCGGGGACCACCAGCGCGGTCAGGGCATGGCCCCAGGGAACCCCCGCCACCGCGACGACCCCAACATAGGCAAAGAGCGACAGGGTCGTCCACTTGAGGATGGACGCATAGCGCGCATAGCTCAGCGTCACCTCGAGCACGACGCAAACGATGCCGAAGAGCAGCGTATAGAGCACGGCATTGCCGCCGGTGAGCAGCACCAGGGCCGCGCCCATCGCGCTCAGGTCCGCTCCGAGATTGATCACGTTGGCGACGAGCAGCAACGTCACCATCGTCCACAGCACGGGCCGGGGGTAGTGGCGACGCAAGTTGCGTGCGATGCCCGCACCCGTCACCCGGCCGATCTCGGCGGCGACCTGCTGGATCACGACCATCAGCGGGAAGCTCAGCACGAACGTCCATGCCAGCCCGTAGCCGAACTGAGCGCCGATCTGGCTATGCGTCCCGATGCCGCTGGGATCGTCGTCGGCGGCCCCCGTCACCAGCCCTGGCCCAAGCGTCCGCAACAAGCCCGTTGGCGGCGGCGGATTGTCCCGCGCGGTGGCTGCTACCGGTTGCCCGGTCATAGGCTCGAATTCCTTGGGACGCCGCGACGCTCGCCAGCCATTGTCGTCATACTGCCGCGCCAACGATCGCACCAACGCCCGCGGTAACCGCCATCGCCAAAGCGCCCCAGAAGACGACCCGGACGATCGATTTCGTGACGGGCGCGCCGCCCGTGCGCGCTCCGAGCAGCCCGAGGAGCGCCAGAAACACAAGTGAAGAGAGGCCGACGCCCATCGCGATGCGATCGGGGGCGCTTACCAGAGCGGCCAGAAGGGGGAGCGCCGCACCGATCGAAAAGCTCATCGCGGATGCAGCCGCAGCCTGCAACGGACGCGCCGTCGTAAACGAGGAACTCCCCAACTCGTCACGAGCATGGGCTGCCAGACCATCGTGCGCCATGAGCTGTTGCGCGACCTGACGGGCGAATCGCTGATCGAGCCCGCGATCGACATAGATCCGGGTCAGCTCGTTCAGTTCGACGTCGGGCTGCGAGGCAAGTTCACGCTGCTCGCGCGCAAGGTCGGCCTTTTCGGTGTCAGCCTGCGAACTGACGGAAACGTATTCGCCCGCCGCCATCGACAGGGCACCTGCCGCAAGCCCGGCGAACCCGGTCAGGAGGATCTCGGACCGCCCCATCGTCGCGGCAGCCACGCCGATCACCAGGCTGGCGGTCGAGACTATACCGTCGTTGGCGCCCAGCACGGCGGCACGGAGCCAGCCCACTCTCGCGATATTGTGACGTTCGATGTGCAGCGTTTTCACGTAGCTTCCTCGGTCCGGACCGCCGCCTTTAGCCGGCGGGAGATTGCCTGACCCTACGGAGTTATCCGGAAGGCATCACGGCCTGTCGAGGGCGAAGCCGGTTGCGAAAGAAAATTCGTACCGGGGTACTGAGGAGGCGCCGCTCCCACGGCGTCTTGGTCGTGAAGTCCAGGAGCCGCTGATGCCCCCTATCGACGGAACGTCGCTCGTTCGACGCACGTACCAAGACAAGTTCGGAGCTTCGATTTCGCCCGCGTTCACCAGATATCTTTCTCAAGGGGGGGAAAGGGCTCAAGCGGTGCTGGGATTTCGCCGCGCGGGCGATGGTCCGCTGTTCCTCGAAGCTTACCTCGATCGTCCTATCCAGCTTGAAGTCGAGCAGGCATTTGGCCGTCCGATCGCGCGCGACGCGATCGTGGAGATCGGCAACTTCGCTGCAACGAATGCGATGGCGATGGTCGAGCTGTGGGGGGCAGCGGCAAACGACCTGGGCAACCGCAACGAAGTCGCAGTCGCGACGCTCACCGCGCAGTTACGGCACGCGTTTTCCAGGATCGGCATACCGATCGCCGTCATCGCTGCGGCCGAGCCGCACCGGCTAGGCGAGGCGTCTCGCACGTGGGGGCGATACTACCAAGCCGATCCGCGCGTGTGCGCCGGAATAATCGCCCAAGGGCAGGAAGCAATTGGCGCCTTCCTTGCGCGCCGCGCAAGCCGGAAGGTGGCCTGAAATGCTGCTCGATCGCTTGCGGGCTCACGGGGAGGCCGATCCGGAGCGGATCGCGCTCGATGCGATAATCGAACCGCCGATCACTTATCGCGCGCTGGCCGAGCGGGTTGCCGAAAGCGTTGCCCACTTCCGCGAGAATCTATCACCCGATACGCCAGTGGTCCTGCAGCTCGACCACGGCATTACCACGAGCCTGATGGAACTCGCGCTGCTTGAGGCGGGGATACCGCTCCTCTCGCTGCCGCTGTTCTTTTCCGCCGCGCAGGCGGAACACGCCACCTCAGCTTGCGGCGCGCAGGCGCTCCCTTCCAGTGCCCCACGCATGGAAATCCTGCCGCGCAAGTCCGCGTCGTTCCCGATCCCTTCGGGGACGGCGCGGATCACTTTTACTTCGGGCTCGACCGGCACACCCAAGGGCGTCTGCCTGTCCGCAGAGCATATGCTGACGGTCGCCGAGAGCGTGGTGGATGCGATCGGAGCCCAACATGCAGGCAGGCATCTGGCGCTGCTCCCACCCGGCATCCTGCTTGAGACCATAGCCGGCTTCTTTCCCACGATGCTGGTGGGCGGCGCGTATGTCTGCCCGCCCCAGCGCGAGGTCGGACTAGAACATCCATTCCGCCCTGATTTCGCCCGCATGCTGCGCGCGATCCTCGATCTGCGCGTCACCTCGCTGATCCTCGTTCCGGAATATCTCGCCGGGCTTGTGGCGATTATGGAGCAGGCCGGCGTGCGGCTTCCGCTCTTGACGGTGGTGGCGGTCGGCGGCGCGCATACCCCGCCAGGCCTTATCGCACGCGCCCGTGCGCTGGGGTTGCCGCTGCGTCAGGGGTATGGACTGACCGAGTGCGGGTCGGTGGTTTCGATCGAAGATGACGACGGGGGACCGCCGGGTTCCGTTGGGCGGCCCTTGCGGCACTTGCAGGTCCGCCTGGCCGATGACGGCGAAGTCATCGTCGATGGCCTGATGTGCCTGGGCACCATCGATGAGAAGCGCCAGTCCGGACCCCTTGCAACCGGGGACATTGGCCGGTTCGACGAAGAGGGCCGGCTGTGGATCGAAGGGCGCAGATCGAACGTCATCGTCACCAGCTATGGCCGCAATATCGCGCCCGAATGGATCGAGGCGGCTTTGGTTGCCCAGCCGGGTATTGCCCAGGCCCTGGTACATGGCGACGGCAAGCCCGCCCCGGAAGCCCTGCTCGTGCCGGCGCGGCCGGACAGCGATCTGGCCGCGGCAGTCGCCGCCGCGAACGCGAGCCTTCCCGAGTACGCAAGGATCGGACACTGGCGGGAGGCGGCGCATTTCACGCCAGCGAACGGCCGGTTGACGGGCAACGGGCGGCTGCGGCGTAAAGAGATTGCCGCAGCCTATCTCGAGCCAGCGCCGGACTTCTTTACCGAACTGGAAGCCGCGAGCGTGCGCGAGCGGCTTGCCTTCCTATCGGTGCCGCAGCTCCAGGCGGGCCTTGGCGGTACTATCACCCGCACCGCCTACATCGACTATCTGACGCAGGCCTTTCACCATGTCAGCCACACGGTGCCCCTGATGCGTGCGGCACGCGAGCGCCTGAGCGATCGACCGGACCTTCTCGAAGCGCTCGGCCAATACATCGCGGAGGAAGAGGGGCATGAGGAGTGGATCCTGGGCGACATTGCCGCTTGCGGGGGCGACGCGGATGCCGCGCGGCGCAGCGCACCGGCGCCCGCCACACAGGCGATGGTCGATCACGCCTACCGCGCGATCCGGAAAGAAAATCCGGTCGCGTTCTTCGGCATGGTCTACGTGCTGGAAAGCGTCAGCGTGGCGCTGGCGCAGCACGGTGCCAGCGCCGTGGCCAAGAACCTCGGCCTGCCGCCCGAAGCATTCACCTATCTCACCTCGCACGGCGCGCTCGACCAGCACCACATGGCGTTCTTCGCCACGCTGGTGAACTCATTCGCTGACCAGAACGACCGCGATGCCGTCACCCGGATGGCCAAGGATATGTTCGGCCTGTTCGGCAACGTGTTCGCCTCGATCGAGTTGGAGCGCGAACATGCGAGCGCTTGAGGGACGGACGGCCGTGATAACCGGGGCGGGCGGGGGTATCGGCACTCCGGTCGCGCGCCTGCTGGGGGAACTGGGCGCGTATACCATCGGCGTCGATCGCACGCAGAGCCCCGCTTGCAAGCAGAGCATCGTGGTCGACCTGTCCGACGAACTGGAGCTTGCCACGCTGGCCTCGCGTCTGGCCGAAGATACGCCGGACATACTCGTCAACATCGCCGGCGTAATGCGCTTCGGGTTGCTCGAGAGCCAACCCGCCGAAGCTCTGGCGCAATGCTATCGCATCAACCTGCTGGTGCCGGCCGTGCTGGCACAAGCCGTGGCCGGCCCCATGAGAGCGCGCGGCAATGGTCAGATCGTCAACATCGGTTCCGTGCTGGGCTCAATTCCCTATCCCTGGTTTGCCGCCTATTCGTCGAGCAAGGCCGGGCTGGCCGCACTCAGCCACGGCTTGCGGCGCGAGCTGATGGGCAGCGGCGTCTGCATCACGCACATCAACCCACGCGCAGCCCGGACTCCATTCAACCACGGCGACGTGAACCGCTTTCTCGAACTCGCAGGGATGAAAGCGGACGAGCCGGACTGGGTCGCGGAAAAGATCGTCTCGGCCATCCTCGGCCGCCGCGAAACCGTGAACATCGGTGCGATGGAACAGGTCTACGCGGCGCTTCACGCGATAGCGCCGCGGCTCATCGACAGCGGCCTCGCGTCCCAGATCCGGCGCGCCCACGCCGAGTTTTCCTGAACCCGCAGAGTGGACAGTCTTATGAAGCAGTATCGATCGACATTTGCCACGGTCGTCGCGGTCGTTCTGGCCGCCTCGATGGCCAGCCCGGCGTTTGCCGGGATGGCCGAGGACGTCAAATCCGTGAACGATGGATGGGCCCACATCGCCTACGAGGTGAAGGGATCCAGCACGCAGACCAAGGCGCTGGATGCCCTCGCGAAACAGGCGGCCCAGCTGGTCGCACGATATCCGAACAAGGCCGAGCCGCTGGTGTGGCAGGGCATCGTTATCAGCGAGCAAGCGAACCGTGCGAACATGTTCCATGCGCTGGGTCTTGCCAAACGCGCCCGTGAGCTGCTCGCGAAGGCTTACGCGATCGATCCCAGGGCCGCCAACGGGGGCGCCGCGATGAGCCTGGCTGTGCTCTATCACAAGGTGCCGGGATCTCCCATCGGCTTCGGCGACGACGCCAAGGCGCGCAAGCTGTTCAAGGAAGCGTTGGCGATCGACCCGGACGGGCTGGATGCGAATTACTTCTACGGCACCTTCCTGCTCGATCAGGGGGACAAGGCGGGTGCCAGATCGTACCTTCAGAAGGCGCTGAAGGCCCCGCACAATTCCGCGCGGCCGGTCTGGGACGCCGGTCGCAGGCGTGAAGTGCAGGCGGCGCTCGCCAAAGCCAAGTAGGCGCCGCTCTGCATGAACTTCGCACACGGACTGGCGGCGCAGCTTGCCCGGCCGCACGGCTTCGGCGGGCATTTGCTCGCGGGTGCGATGGACCTCGCCAATCGGAAACCGACGCGGCTCGCGGTCGATCTTCTGGCCGCTTATGACGGCGAGCGCATCCTCGATGCCGGATGCGGCACGGGTGCGGCGCTCGCCGCGGTGCGCAAGCGGGCCAATGTCGCCTTGGCAGGGGTCGACCCTTCGCGGGAGATGATTGCCGCTGCGCGCGCGCGGCTGGGCACCGTTGCGGACCTTCGCTGCGCAACTATCGACGAAATGGCTTTCGCTCCGGCCAGCTTCGACGCCATCCTGCTGCTCAACGTGCTCTATTTCAGCGATCCCGAGGGCACCATGATCGCGGGCTTGCGTCAGGTTCTTCGGGTAGGCGGGAGGCTGATTGCGTTCGTCACGCATCGAGAAACGATGGAGCGTTGGCCATTCGCGCGTGCCGGGCTGCATCGGCTGTTCAACGCGGATGAGTTGTCGGAGGCGCTCGTCGCCGGCGGATTTGTTCGCGAGAGAGTTTGCGTGCATGAAGTGTCCATCACACGATCAGTAAGAGGATTGCTCGCGCGGGCGACGCGATGAAGCCACTCCCACCGGATCAGCGCATGAGTTTCGATTACGCCGACCATTCGGGACTGGCCGCGGTGCTCGAACAGCATCGCCCCGAACTGTTGCGCTTTCTCGCGGCGCGGTGCGGCAACGCGGCCGAAGCCGAGGACCTCATGCAGGAGCTGTGGCTGAAGACGCTGCGGCCTCCAAGCGGCCCGATCGCCGATGGGCGGGCCTATCTCTACCGCATCGCCAACAACCTGGTGCTCGACGGCGCGCGGGGGCGGCGGCGCGCTCTTGCCCGGGACCGGCTCTGGCTGGCCGACGGTAGCGGCGACGAGCTCCCGGAAGAGCGACCGGACCCTTCGGCGGCAGCGGACGAACTGATTTCCACAGAACAGGAGATTGCCCGGCTGCGAACGGCGATTGCGGCGCTCCCGCCCGGCGCCCGCGAAGCATTACGCCTGTTTCGCATGGAGGAGCGCCCGCAGGGCGAGATTGCGCAAATCATGGGCATCAGCCGCAGTGGCGTGGAGAAGCACCTCGCCCTTGCCATGCGGCACTTGCGCAACGCGCTTGGTGACTGCGGATTGCCCGACGTCGCGGCGTCTCAGCAGCATGGGGCACTTGGCGAGGGACCAAGTCGGGGCAACGGCCATGAATGAAGCAGACGACGACATTGGCGTGCAAGCATCGGCCTGGCATATTGCCAGCTTCGGCGACGCGATGGATTGGGCCGGTTTCACGCGCTGGCTCGAGGCAGATCCCCGCCACCGTCTCGCTTATGATGAGGTGGCTTCGGCCGATGCGGCTCTGGTCGGCAATCGGGCCGACCTGGCATCCGCCTTCGCGGCAAACGACGACAGTGCAGAGCCGCGTACGGCGCGGCGTCCGTGGTTCGGCGTGGCGATGGCGGCGGTGGCTGCGTCACTGGTCACCGCAGTGTTCGTCCAGCAGCTTTCCTCCGGCGAGGGCGAGATCTATTCGACTGGCGCGCAGAGCCGCGCCATTACGCTCGCCGACGGATCGAGCATCGAACTCGCGCCGAGGAGTCGGCTTGAGGTCACGGACAATGGCGAGAAGATCACGCTCGACGGCGGGGCCTGGTTTGCCATTCGTCACGACCCCGCCCGAGCGCTCTCGCTTCGCGCCGGCGCTCTCGAGATCACCGACATCGGCACCAAATTCGACGTTCAGACAGTGATCGGCCAGGTTCGTGTCGAAGTCGCGGAAGGCGAAGTGAGCGTGTCGAGCGCCGCCATGGCAGTGCCGGTGAAGCTGTCGCAAGGGCGCGCATTGGCGTTCGACCCAAAAGCCGGCACCGCGATCCTCAGTCGGTCGCCAGCGGACAATTTTGGCGAGTGGCGTTCCGGCCGGCTGTCGTTCGACGCGGCGCCGTTGTCGCTGGTCGCAGCCGATCTCGCCCGCTATGCCGGCGTCAAGGTCACGGTCGCCGAAAATCTCGGCGGCCGCCGCTTCACGGGAACCTTGGTTATTGGCGATGGACAGGCGGCTTTGCGGGATCTGTCGCAACTCATGGACCTGGAGCTTAGCCGCAGCGGCGGTGGCTATCGTCTGGATTCCCGTTCACGCTGAGGCGCGCGAGGCCAATCGGCAGCGCATCGACATCTCTGCCGGCCAGCTGGGCGCGGCACTCGCCGAATTGTCACGTGAAGCCCAGGTATCAATCGGGACCGAAGGATCGTTGCCTGCCCGAAGTACGCCGGCGGTCAAGGGAACCATGAGCATCGACGCGGCGCTGACGCGCCTTCTCGCCGGCTCCGGGTATGTCGCGCATAAGGTCGGCCCCACCGCCTGGCGGATTGAAGCGATCCGTGCGGTACGGTCCCCGTTACCTTCGCAGGCGCACGATACCGTGCCCGAAGCGCCTCCTGGCGAACCGATCCTCGTCACCGCCAGCAAGCGGCGCATTGCGCTCGCGGACCTGCCGATTGATGTCAGCGCCGTTTCCGTTGGCACAGACACCCCGGTGCAATCCTCGCCTGCCGCCGGCACGGAGCGGATTGCTTCCGAAATCGAAGGCCTCAGCCTCACCGCCTCGGGTTCGGGCCGCAACCGCATGTTCTTGCGCGGAGTTGCCGACAGTCCGTTCAACGGGGAGAGCCAATCCACCGTCGCCGTCGTGCTCGACGACGCGCGACTTACGTATGCGGCACCGGACCCCGACATCGCGCTGGTCGACATGGAGCGAGTGGAAGTGCTCAAGGGGCCACAGGGTGCGCTCTACGGCACCGGCGCACTGGGGGGCATCTACCACCTCGTCAGCCACCGAGCCTCGCTCGGCGCAAACGCGCTCGAGGTGACCGCTGGTGGCGAGTTCGTTGCCGGCGGCGGGTATGGCTATTCAGCAGGCGCCGTCGCCAACTTGGTGTTGGCACGGGATCGGCTCGGACTGAGACTGGTGGCCTACGACCGCGAGCAGCCGGGCTGGATCGACACCGGCGAACGCGAGGACAGCAATTCAGAGCGGCTGACCGGGTTTCGAGCTGGCATCGGGCTGGATGCCGGCGGCGGATGGCGGCTCGATGCTACCGGCTTCGCGCAGTGGCGGGACGCACAGGACAGCCGCTACGTTTACGCGCCCGGCGTCCGGTCTCGCGCCGCGCAACTGCCGGAGCCGCACGACAACGATCTGCGCCATGCCTCGATACGCCTCGCGCGCGAAGGGGATGGCGCGGATATCGTGCTGAGCAGCGGGATCACCTGGCACGAGGTCGGGGATCGGTACGACGCCACGATCGGCGCGGAGAGTTTCGGCCTCGCGGATCCAAAGACACTCGAAGCGGCGCGTGAGTACCAGGTATGGGACAATGAAATCCGCTTCAGCGGACGCGGCGGGGGCCTTAGTTGGCTTATCGGCGCCTCGGCGCTTCAAGCCCGTCAACATGGCCTCTGGACACTCACCGGCAGCGCCGGCGAACTCATCGTCGATCGCGACCAGCGCAAGACCATGGACGTCGCCCTGTTCGGCGACCTCGCCGTCCCGTTATTCGATGCGTTCTCGCTCGACGCCGGTGTTCGCCTCTTCCATGGCGACGTCCGCGACAACCGCGCGGATCCCAATGGTGGTGGCGAGCGAACGCTTGCTCGCACAGGCGTTACGCCGAGCTTCGCACTTTCCTGGCGACCCGGGCCGTCGCGTCTGGCGTTCGTTCGCTACGGATCGGCCATTCGCCAAGGCGGCCTGAGCGCCAACACGCAAGGCGAGCCCGGCCCCATCGAGGGCGACGAGCTCGCTACTGTGGAGGCCGGCTGGCGCCAGGAATTCGACGAGGGCGGCCGCCTTGATGTGAGCGCCTATCACACGACGTGGGAGAACGTGCAGTCAGACGTGCTGCGTTCAAACGGGCTGCTTTCCATCCGCAACGCGGGCAACGCCAAGATCCACGGAGTGGAAGCTACGTACCAAAGGGCGATCGGGCAGAAGTGGGACCTGTCACTGGGCGGCACGTTGCAGCATGCGCGACTAGTCCGAGATGACATGGGAAACAAAGTGGAACAGCGCCGGCTGCCCACGATCCCTGACTACGTGGCGCGCGTAGCCATTGGGCGACAATTCGATTTCGCAGGCGCCGACGCATCGCTGCGCCTGAAACTGCGCTACATCGGCCCCGCGCGGCTTACGTTCGACCCGCAAACCGACCGCCCGATGGGGAATTATCTCGAAAGTGCAGTGGAGGGACGTGTCGATTTCGGCGCAGCGCAGCTGACCTTCAATTTGGAGAACCTGCTGGGAAGAAGCGAAGACGTGTTTCCATTCGGCAACCCCTTGCGGTTCAGCAGACTGAATGAATTTACTCCGCAGAAGCCGGTTGGCGGCTCGGTGGAGCTGCGCGCGCAATTTTAGGAATGGCGCGGCAATCCACAGATCGGCATTTGGGAGCGGATCGATCAGCGCCGATCTGATCATCACCGCCAGTTGGCGCTTGAACGGATCTTCCGCTGTGAGGTGCCTCGTTGCCCAGAATGACCACTGTGGCGGCATTGCTGCCGAAAGAGTGTCCGCGCCTCTGGCGGTTGAAATGTCGGCTCGACGGGCGTGAAAAGAAGCTCGCCCAAAATACCGGTCCTGCGTCCGTCGCACCGCTCGCACACGCAGGAATGACGCACGCGAGCTGCTTGCGGACGGCAAGAAAGGCCCCCGAATTTCCCGGATGTCACCGGATTTTGTGGAACCATCGTCAAATGGTGGGCGGTGACGGGCTCGAACCGCCGACCCTCTCGGTGTAAACGAGATGCTCTACCAACTGAGCTAACCGCCCCACGGACGCGGCGCGCTTAGCCCAACACTTGCTCCGCCGCTAGACCAGCTGTGCAGCCGCTTTCCCCAGCCCCGCGAAATAGCGCGCCATTGCGTCGACGGCTTTTTCAGTCAGGGTGATGAAAGCGCGGCGGCGGTCGGTTTCATCTTCGACTCGCTGGAGCAGTCCCGCGTCGGTCATCTGCCCGATCCAGCGCAGCGCGGTGGTCGGCGGCACACCGCTGGCGATGCACAGCGAGGTGACCGAAACGCGGGTGTGCTCGACACGGGCGGCGGTCAGGTCCAGCAGCATGTCCCATGCCGGATCGGCGAACAGGTCACCGTCAAAGAACCGCGCGCGCAATTGGCGCTGGCGGATGATCTTCCGCACGAGGCGCGGATCGGGAAGGGCCGGACGTGTCGCGCGCACCAGCCGCTCCCCCGCTTCGCCGTTCTCGGGGCCGGTATAGGCCGGCGCCGGGGATTCGAAGCGGAACGCCGCGCCTTCTCCGCTGATCCTGCCGCGCGGCGTGTCCTCGATCCGCTCGAGCCGCTCAGCGATGCGCCCGACCTGTTCGGTCAGCCGCAACAGCATCAGGCGATCTTCCTCACCCAGCTCGCGCAGCCGCAAGTTGGGGAACCGTGCGAGTACGCGGCCGAGTGCGAGCACGCGCTCCGCCCGACCCGGATCGACGAGGATCTCCGGCCCAGACTGGTCGAGGCAGGAGAAGACAGCATCGAGCGCGTCGATGGTTGTCGAGACCACCAGCTGTGCCCCCGAACGCGCCGCGCGCGCATCGAGCCGCGCCAGCGCCGCGAGCGCCGCCGCATCGGCAGCCGGGCAATCGACCAGCACCACTTCGCCCAATGCCTGCAAGCCGCCTTCCAGCAAGCCCGCGACCTCGCCGCATGCGCGCACCTGCATGCCGGAAGCCTCCGCGTCCTCACGCATCTCGTCACGCAAGCGTGCTCGATCGGCGAAAATCGACACCGCCAGCGTCAGCGGGCCACTATCGTTGGCGGGCGCGTAGGCGAAATCGGCCTGAGCCATTCGTCCGTCTCCTGATTCGTCGCGGAACAAGATGAGAACGTAACGAGATCAGGTCAAGTATAAATACTTACGGTTGAATCTCAATCCCGGTCCCGTCGGGTACCAGCCGCCACAGCTCCTCGATCTCGCCATTGGAGAGCGCGATGCAGCCGTCGGTCCAATCGCCGGGCGGGCGCTCGGACATTCCGTTGGGCTGGCCGTGAATGAAAATCTCGCCGCCGGCGCTGCGGTTGAACTCCCACGCGTAGGCGACGTCATCCTTGTTCGGATAGGAGATGTGCAGGCTCAGGTGGTAGGCGCTGTTCGGGTTGCGGTAGTCGATCGTGTAGCGCCCCTCCGGCGTCTTCTCATCGCCCTGGAAGTGCTTGTGGCCTTCGGGCGCGTCACCGAGCTGGATGCCGGTGTAGCGGCGCATCTCGACGCCATCGGCATAGACCCGCAGCGTCCGCTCGGACTTGTCGACCAGGACGAAGTCGGCAACCGGCTGCGGCGGTAGCGGGCGGTAGGTTGCGGGCCGGGCAGGTTCGACGGCCGGTGGTTGCGCGCAGGCGGCGAGAAGCGCCGCCATCGCCACAGCCGGGGCGCGCCTAGTCAGCAAACGGATCCACCACCAGGATCGTGTCGTCGCGCTCCGGGCTGGTCGAGACCGAGGCGACCGGGCACTCGATCAGTTCCTCGATCCGGCGGATGTACTTGATCGCCTGCGCCGGAAGCTGTGCCCAGCTCCGCGCGCCGGCGGTGGTTTCGCTCCAGCCGGGCATTTCCTCGTAGACTGGCTCGCACTCGGCCTGCTCGGTGGCGTTCGAGGGGAGGTAGTCGATCTCCTGCCCGCGCAGCCGATAGCCGGTGCAGATCTTGATCGTCGCGAACCCGTCGAGCACGTCGAGCTTGGTAAGCGCCACGCCGGTGACGCCACTGATCGCGCAGCTCTGGCGCACCAGCACCGCGTCGAACCAGCCACAGCGCCGCTGGCGTCCGGTGACGGTACCGAACTCGTGCCCGCGCTCCCCCAGGCGCTGACCGGCGGCATCGTCCAGCTCGGTCGGGAACGGACCGGAGCCGACGCGGGTGGTGTAGGCCTTGACGATGCCGAGCACGAAGCCCGCCGCGTCTGGCCCGATGCCGCTGCCGCTTGAAACGGTGCCGCTGACGGTGTTGGAACTGGTGACGAAAGGATACGTGCCGTGATCGACATCGAGCAGCACGCCCTGCGCGCCTTCGAACAGGATACGGGCGCCGGCCTTCTTCTGCTCGCCCAGACGGCGCCACACCGGTTGCGCGTATTGCAGCACGAACGGGGCAATCTCACGCAGCCTGGCGAGCAGCGCCGCACGGTCCACCGGCGGCTCGCCGAACCCGGCGCGCAGCGCATCGTGATGCGCGCACAGGCGGTCCAGCTGCGGCTCCAGCTCATGCAGGTGGCCAAGGTCGCACACGCGAATCGCGCGGCGGCCGGCCTTGTCCTCGTAGGCCGGGCCGATGCCGCGCCCGGTGGTGCCGATCTTGCCCTTGCCCGCGGCAGCCTCACGCCACACGTCGAGCTCGCCGTGGAGCGGGAGGATCAGCGCGCAATTGTCGGCCACGCCGAAGTTCTCGGGCGTGATCGTCACGCCCTGCGCTTCGAGCCGCTTGACTTCGGCCTTGAGCGCCCACGGATCGAGCACCACGCCGTTGCCGATCAACGACAGCGTGCCGGTGACGATGCCCGAAGGGAGCAGGCTGAGCTTGTAGGTGGTGTTGCCGACCACCAGCGTGTGCCCGGCGTTGTGCCCGCCCTGGAAGCGGACGACCACGTCCGCCCGGCTGGCGAGCCAGTCGACGATCTTGCCTTTACCTTCATCGCCCCACTGGGCACCGATCACGGTTACGTTGGCCAAGCTCTAGTCTCTCTCGAACAAACCGCGCGGGCCCTAGGCGCTCGTGCGGAAGGGGGCAACCGAAGGTGACACAAGTGACACCGTGTCACCTTCAAAAATCGGCCATTTCTGTCGTGAAGTCAGATTCTTACACCGCAACAGCGAAGTTGGCACTTTGTCTCGAAGGGCGGCCTTGCGAGCCGCGCACCATTACGCCGCTAGCGCAATTCCCGCGTGTAGGAAAATCGTGGCTATCCGATCGAAGCGATCGTCGCCTGTCGCACGATCATCTTCCATGCCCCGTCGACCTCGCCCCAGGCATCGGTGAATCGCCGGCGGACGACCTTCCCGGCGTGCGGGGCTGCGCCGGTTGGCCGCACGACCTCCTCGCCCATCAGGAAAACCAGGTTGCCGCGCACGCCGACAAATTCGAAGTGGGTGTCGAAATCCTCGTAGGCGATCAGGAGATTGCGAAACCTCGCCTCGACTTCATGGTGATTCGCAACCCGGTTGAGCGGATTGTTCACCACCAAATCCGGCGCAAACAGGCCCACGATCGTCTCGACGTCGCCCGCACGGATGGCCTCGTCGATCCGCTGCCGCGCGGCGAGCGCCCCGGCGACGCGTGGATCGTCAGGCGAAGGATCGTATCGGGTCAACGAACCGCCTGTGGTTCATCGCCGTCGAGCCGGTGGGTGCAGCCGAGCGACCCGGCCTCGTCGGTCTCCGACAGAGCCGCGACAGTACGCCAGCCCTCGGCACGCAGCCTGGCCGCCGCTTGCGCATCGTGCCCGAGCGGCAGGAACAGCGTGCGGCGCACCTCGCCGCCGAGCGCTTCGAACAGCCGGTCGGGATAGAGCGAGAAGCCAGTCGCCGGCTCCTCGGCGCGGCCTCCGGAGGCGAGGATCGCGTAAGTGCCGCCGCGCCCGAGCAGCCCGCGCACGCCCTCGGCATAGAGGGTGAAGCCGAACCAGCTCTGGTATTCGAAACCATGACGTTCGGACGGGTCGAGCGTGATCCGCGCCGCGTTGCCGACCCGGGCGGCGATCGCCCTGAGGCCCTCGATCCGGCTCGTCAGCGCGCCGCCCGCGTCGATCTCGGCGAGCTTTGCCACCGCCTCGTCGAATGGCCCGGCGGCGTAAAGCAGAGGCAGGTAGGCCGCCCCGCCCGCTTCCTTCAATCCGCCCGCGTCCTTGGCGTCGAGTTCGCGCCGCACCGCCTCGACCTGCTCGCCGGAGAGCGGAAACGCCTTGGCGGCCAGCGTGTCGACCAGGTCCGGCAGGGTGAAGTCGACCGAGATGCCTTTCGCGCCAGCAGCCGCCAGCGCCTCGATCGCGAGGCTGACGATCTCCCCCGCGGCGGCGACGTTGTCCGCGCCGATCAGCTCGCCGCCCAGTTGCAGCCGCTCACGCGTCGGATCCAGCCCGTCACCCTTGATGGTGACGACCTGCCCCCCGTAGCACAGCCGCAGCGGCCGCGGCGCCTGCGCCAGGCTGGTCGCCGCGATGCGCCCGACCTGGGGCGTAATATCCGAACGCAGCGCCAGCGTGCGCAGGCTCGCCGGATCGACGAAGCGAAACATCCGCCGCGGGCGCACGCCCTCCATGCGGCTGGCGAGTGACTTCTCGAACTCGATCATCGGCGGCTGGACGCGGTCGTAGCCATGGCTTTCCATGACATCGATCGCCGCGCGGGTGACGCGCGCGGCAGCGCTCGCCGCTTGCGGCAGCCTGTCTTCGAGCCCTTCGGGCAACAGATCGCGGGTCGGGTCGGTCATCGTGGCCCCTTCTAACCGTTCGCCCCGAGCCTGTCGAAGGGCCGTTCTTCTCTTTAGAAAAAGCGGTGGTTGGGCAACGCCCAGCTTCGCTTCCGACAAGCTCGGCACGAACGGGTTACTGGAACGACAGCGCCTTGACGGTCTTCACGCCCTGGAGCTTCTGCGCCTGCTCGATCACGTCCTGCGGGATCGGCTGGTCGACCGAGAGCAGCAGCACCGCCTCGCCGCCGGCTTCGCGCCGGCCGAGGTGGAAGGTGCCGATGTTGATCCCGGTCTCGCCCAGCAGCGAGCCGATGCGGCCGATGAAGCCCGGCGCGTCCTGGTTGACGATGTAGAGCATGTGCCCGTCGAGGTCCGCTTCGATGCCGATGCCGAAGATTTCGACCAGCCGCGGCGCGCCGGCGCCGAACAGCGTGCCCGCAACCGAGCGATCACCCTGGCTGGTCTCGACCGTTACCCGAACCAGCGTGTGATAGACGCCCTCGCGCTCGTGACGCACTTCGCGCACTTCCATTCCGCGCTCCTTGGCGAGGAACGGCGCGTTGACCATGTTCACGGTGTCCGAAAAGCGCTTCATCAGCCCGGCGAGCACCGCGGCGGTGATCGGCTTCTGGTTGAGTTGCGCGGCCGCGCCTTCGACCTCGATCGAGATCTTCGGCAGGTTGCCGTGAGCGAGCTGGCCCACCAGGCTGCCGAGGCTTTCGGCGAGCGCCATGTAGGGGCGCAGCTTGGGCGCTTCCTCGGCCGACAGCGACGGCATGTTGAGCGCGTTGGTGACCCCGCCCGAGACGAGGAAATCGCTCAATTGCTCGGCCACCTGCAGCGCCACGTTGACCTGGGCTTCCGTGGTCGAGGCGCCGAGGTGCGGGGTGCAGATGAAGTTCGGCGTGCCGAACAGCGGGTGATCCGCCGCCGGCGGTTCCTTGGCGAACACGTCGAGCGCAGCGCCTGCCACGTGGCCGCTGTCGAGCAGATCCTTGAGCGCCGCCTCGTCGATCAGCCCGCCGCGCGCGCAGTTGACGATCCGCACGCCTTTCTTGCACCGCTCAAGCCGCTCGCGGCTGAGGATGTTGCGCGTCTCATCGGTCAGCGGCGTGTGCAGGGTGATGAAGTCGGCCCGGCTGACGAGCGTCTCGAGATCGACCTTCTCGACCCCCATCTCGACCGCACGCTCCTCGGTCAGGAACGGGTCGTAGGCGACGACCTTCATCTTGATGCCCTGCGCGCGCGCAGCGACGATCGAACCGATGTTGCCCGCGCCGATCAGGCCGAGCGTCTTGCCGGTGACTTCGACGCCCATGAAGTCGTTCTTCGGCCATTCGCCGGCCTGGGTGCGGCGGTCAGCGGCGGGGATTTGCCGGGCGAGCGCCATGATCATGGCGATTGCGTGCTCGGCGGTGGTGATCGAGTTGCCGAACGGGGTGTTCATCACCACCACGCCCTTGCCGCTGGCGTAGGGGATATCGACGTTGTCCACGCCAATGCCGGCGCGGCCGATCACCTTGAGCCTGGTGGCGGCGTCGATGATTTCCTTGGTGACCTTGGTCGCCGAGCGGATCGCGAGGCCGTCATACTGGCCGATAACGGCCTTGAGCTCGTCCGGGGTCATCCCAGGCTTCACGTCGACCTCGCAGCCGCGCTCCTCGAAGATGCGCGCGGCGTTGGGGTCCATCTTGTCCGAAATGAGGACTTTGGGCTTGGTCATGTTGGTTCTCGAAATTGCAGAGGACCGTTCGGGCTGAGCTTGTCGAAGCCCCGCACTTTCTTGCGTGCACCGGTCCAGAAGAAAAAGCGGCCCTTCGACAAGCTCAGGGCGAGCGGAGAGGGCGGCTTAGAGCCGGCCCTCTTTGAGCGCTTCGTAGGCCCACTCGATCCACGGCAGCAGACGCTTGATGTCTTCCTGCTCGAGGCTGCCGCCGCACCAGATGCGCAGGGACGGCGGAGCGTCGCGATAGCCGTTGAAGTCGTAACCGACGTCCATCGATTCGAGCTTGCCGGCGATCTTCTTCGGCACGGCGGCCTGCTCCTCGGCGGAGAGGCTCTCGTACCAGTCGTCCTGGAATACCATGCATACGCCGGTGTTGGTGCGCTGCGCCGGGTTCGGCACCATGTTGCGCAGCCACGGCGTCGCCTCGATCCAGTCGAGCACGATCTTGGCATTGGCGTCGGCGCGTTCCATCAACGCCTTGCGGCCGCCGATCGACTTCGCCCACTCGAGCGTTACGATGTAGTCCTCGGTCGCCAGCATCGACGGCGTGTTGATCGTCGCGCCTTCGAAGATCGCACGATCGACCTTGCCGTTCTTCTTGATGCGGAACAGCTTGGGCAGCGGCCACTCGGGATCATAGCTTTCGATCCGCTCGACCGCCTTGGGCGAAAGGATCAGCATGCCGTGCGCGGCTTCCGAACCCATCACCTTCTGCCAGGAATAGGTCGTGGCATCGAGCTTCGGCCAGTCCATCTCCATCGCGAACACGGCACTGGTGGCGTCGTTGATGGTGACGCCCGCGCGGCCCGGGGCGAGCCAGTCGGTGTCGGCGATCTTGGCGCCGCTGGTGGTGCCGTTCCACGTGAAGACGACGTCGTTGTCCTGCGGAATCTGCGTCAGGTCGGGGATCTCGCCGTAGCCGGCGTTGAGCACCTGCAGGTCCTTCAGCTTGAGCTGCTTGACCGCGTCCTGGATCCACACGTTGCCGAAGCTCTCCCACGCCGCGACAGTCGCGGGGCGTGCGCCGAGCATGTTCCACATCGCCGCTTCGAGCGCGCCGGTGTCGGAGCCGGGCATGATGCCGACGAGGTAATCGTCAGGCACGCCGAGCAGCTCGCGCGAAAGGTCGATCGCGTACTTGAGCCGGCCCTTGCCGAGCGCGGAGCGGTGGGAGCGGCCGAGCGAGCGGGTGTCGATCTTGTCGAGCGACCAGCCGGGCGGCTTCGCAGTGGGTCCGGAAGAAAAGAAGGGGCGCTCCGGACGGAGCGTAGGTTCATTAGACATGTAGTCTCTCCTTGCAGAGAGCACGCGCGGCGTTGGGACCGCGTGGCCCGTCGGCGCCCCTAAAGACCGCGGGTCGCCAGTCAAGCGGCAATGCAGTTGCGTTTGAAACGATATTCCGGCGCATTCGCCTGCCGGCCGCTCCCAAGAAATCGGGGCACAACGAAAATCGCCGCTCTTTAACAGCGGTTTACCGCGCAGCATGAAATTTGGCGCGAGGCCGCATTATGGTTAATCTCGCGCTCCGGGTCGCGACGACACTTGCCCACAAAACAACAATCGGAGGGGGAAATGGTCAAGAAAGTCGCCGGGCTCGCTCGGCTCATCGCCATACTGCTCGCCATAGTTGCCGGATTCGTTGCGATCCCAAGCATCAACGTGGCGCTGATTCTCGTCGTGCTCGGCCTCATTGCCGGGCTGGCTTACGACGATACCGGCGCGGTCCGGCTGTTCCTGACAGTGTTGGTGCTCGGCCCGGTGGCCGGAGCCATGGGGGCCATCCCGGAGATCGGTGAAGAGCTCGGCAGCATAGCGCTCAACATCGCGCTCGCGGCCGCCGGCGCCTCGGCGACAGTCATCGCGGTTCGCCTGTTCAACAACTCCAGGGCCGACGTCTCAGGCCTTACAGCCCAGTAGCGTCCGGCTGCTGAGGGCCCCGCGGGTCGCCCCACCCGCGGGGCTTTTCGCTTCCGTTAGGACCCGGTTAACCACGGTGGTGGTTACAAGTGGCGTATGGCTCGCCGCCCGATCCAGACGATCGCCATTTGCGCCGCGTTGCTCGCCGCCGCCGGCTGTTCGATCCTGCCCGGCGGCAAGGACCGGGCCTCGCCGCGGTCCGGCACCGCGCCGGTCGCGGTGAACGCGGGCGCGCGCCAGTGCCTCTCCCGGCTCGGCAGCACCCAGGCGAGCTTCGTGCCGCTCAGCGACAAGTATTACGGCGCCGGCTGTTCGACGCTGTCGAGCGTCAGTCTCTCCCGGCTGCAGGGTGACGCGGGGGCGTTCGACCTCGCCAACCTCGGCCCGGTGGCCTGCCCGCTGGCCGAGACCTTTGCCGGCTGGGCGCGCTACGGCGTCGACCGCGCGGCGCGCCAGATTCTCGGCAGCCCGCTGGTCAGGATCGAGACGATGGGCAGCTATTCGTGCCGCAACGTCGCCGGCAGCGGTCGCCTTTCGGCACACGCCCGCGCGGAAGCGATCGATGTCTCCGCGTTCGTCCTCGCCGACGGTCGCCGGATCACCGTGACGAGCGACTGGAACGGCGCAGCGGCCGATAGGAAGTTCCTGCGCGTGATCCACGACAGCGCGTGCAAGCGCTTCGGCACCGTGCTCGGCCCGAACTACAACGCCGCGCATCACAACCACTTCCATCTCGAACTGGGTGACGGGCGGTTCTGCCGCTGAACGGCGAGGGTGCCCCCGCTCCGGCGAGACGCTGGTCGGCGCTGCTAAGCCGTTGGTCGAAAGGATGACCAGTCCGGCGCGCGCGTGCTAGGCGGTTTCATCCGAATCCGGTTTGCCAGGGGCTGCCATGCGACGTTTTCTCGCTTTCGCCTTCCTTCCATTCGCGCTTGCCGCATCCAGCGCCAGCGCCAGCGCCGCCCCTCCGCCGAACGCGACTACGCCGCAGCCGGCGGCACTCTCCACGCTCGTTTCGCAGGTCGACATTCCCTACCAGGCGTTCACGCTCGACAACGGGCTACGGGTTATCGTGCACGAAGACCACAAG
>CAYNXB010000037.1:21631-25738 GCA_964401045.1 uncultured Sphingomonadaceae bacterium
GGCGGTGTCAGTGTGGTACAGCGTCGGGTCGAAGGACGAGCCCGATGGAAAGACCGGCTTCGCCCATCTGTTCGAGCACCTGATGTTCAACGGCTCCGAAAACGCTCCGGGCGAATATTTCGAGCCGATGGAGCAGATCGGCGCGACCGACCTCAACGGCACGACCTGGTTCGACCGCACCAACTATTTCGAAACCGTGCCACGCGCCGCGCTTGAAACCGCGCTGTTCATGGAGAGCGACCGCATGGGCCACCTGCTGGGCGCGGTGAACCAGGAGGTGCTCGATAACCAGCGCAGCGTGGTCCAGAATGAAAAGCGCCAGGGCGATAATCAGCCCTACGGCCTGGTGGAGTATCACCAGCTTGCGGCGCTGTTCCCGCCTGGCCATCCGTATCACCATTCCACCATCGGCTCGATGGCCGATCTCGATGCCGCCTCGCTCGATACGGTGAAGGGGTGGTTCCGCGATCACTACGGGCCCAACAACGCGGTGCTGGTGCTCGCCGGCGACATCGATGTCGCGACCGCCAAAGATCTCGTCCAGCGCTACTTCGGGGACATTCCCCGCGGGCCGCAGAACCATCCCGCCGAGGCCCCGGTGCCGACGCTGCCGCAAACCGTCAGCGAAACGATACACGACCAGGTGGCGACGACCCGCATTTATCGCGACTGGGTTGTGCCCGGCTTGCTCGATCCCGAAGCGGTGCCGCTCGACGTGGCCGCCGGCGTGCTCGGCGGCTTGTCGAGCTCACGGCTGGACAATGCGCTGGTGCGCAAGGAACAGACCGCGGTACGGGTGTCGGCCGAGCTGCAGACCTTCCACCGGATCAGCATGTTCGAAGTGCAGGTGGACGTGAAGCCCGGAGTCGACCCCGATCTGGTTGCCCGGCGGCTCGACCAGTTGATCGCCGATTACATCAAGAATGGTCCGAGCGCGGACGAGGTCCAGCGCTTTGCCACCAGCACCGTGGCGAGCCGTATCCGCGGCCTCGAGCAGGTCGGCGGGTCCGACGGCAAGGCAGTCGCGCTCGCCGAAGGAGAGCTCTACGCGAACGACGCCGACTTCTACAAAAAGCAGCTCGAGCAGCTTGCCGCGGTTACTCCGGCGGACGTCAAGGCGGCGATGCAGAAGTGGCTCACCCGCCCATCGTACGATTTGCGCGTGGTCCCCGGCGAACGGGGAGATACCTACGAGGAGTCGAGCACCGGCAAGTCCGCCGCGTCGCACAGCGCCTCGATGCCCCGCTATTATCGCGCCCCCCGGGCCGACGAACATCCGCTGGCTCCCAATCCGGCGGCGCTGGCCGATGAGCCGGGTATCGCGCCGAAGGGCCCGCTCGCGCTTCCCGATCCATTGGCGTCGGGCGCTACGCATCAGCCCGCCGCCGCCGTCGACCGCTCGCACCTGCCCCCGGTAGGGCGCATCGACGATCTGGATTTCCCCGACGTCGAGCATAGCAGGCTGTCCAATGGCATCCCGGTGACGTTCGCCCACCGCGATGCAGTGCCGGTGGTCTACGTCAGCATCGATTTCGACGCCGGCACGGCCGCCGACAAGCCTGACAAGGCCGGCCTCCAGAGCCTGATGGCGGCGTTGCTCGACGAAGGCACGACGAGTCTCGATTCGATCGCCATCGCCGAAACGCGCGAGCGGCTGGGCGCGACGCTGGGCTCGTCCGCCAGCCTCGACCGGACCACGGTCACGCTGGGCGCGTTGCGCTCGAACCTGGCGCCCTCGCTCGACCTGATGGCGGACGTGGTGAAGAATCCGGCCTTCGCCCCCTCGGAAATCGAGCGGCTGCGCGCGCAGCGGCTGGCGGTGATCGCGTCTGAGCTGACGCAGCCGGTAGGCATCGCGCTGCGCACCCTCCCGCCGCTGCTCTTCGGCACAACTCACCCTTACGGTACGCCGCTGACCGGATCGGGCACGCCTGAGGCGGTGAAGTCGCTCACCCGCGCCGACATCGTCGGCGCCCACGATGCCTGGATGCGGCCCGACAAGGCCGAGATCTTCGTCGTTGGCGACACCACACTGGCCGAGATCCTGCCGCAGCTGGAAGCGCATTTCGGCAGCTGGCGCGCTCCGGCCGCGGCGCCTGGCACCAAGGATTTCAGCGCACCGGTCCCGGCGCCCAATCCGCGCATCATCCTGGTGGATCGGCCGCAATCGCCGCAGTCGCTGATCCTCGCCGGCGAAGTGACCCCGGTGAACGGGACCAACGATCTGGTGCCGCTGCTTCAGGCCAACACCGTGCTCGGCGGCAGCTTCCTCTCGCGGCTCAACTATGAGCTGCGCGAAAACAAGGGCTGGGCCTACGGCGCCTCGGGTATCGTCTACCGGGTCGAACACCGGGTGCCGTATATCGTCTACGCGCCGGTGCAGGCCAACCGCACGGGCGATTCGATCAAGGCCATCCAGGATCAGCTCAAAGGCTTCCTGGGCGCCAACGGCGTCACCCCGGCGGAGTTGGAGCGCACCATCAACGGCGCGATCCGCGAACTGCCGGGCACCTTCGAAACCTCGAGCGCTGTGCTCGGCGCGCTGGCCGACAACGCGCTCTATGATCGCCCCGACGACTATTACGAAACCATCACCAGCCGTCTTCGCAGCCTCGACGCCGCCGATCTGGACGCCGCCGCCCGCGCCGTGATCGACCCGGCAAAGCTGGTCTGGGTGGTGGTCGGCGATGCGACGCAGGTGCGCCCGCAGCTTGACGCGCTGGGCATCCCGGTCGAGATGGGCACGGCGCAGTAGGCCCCCTGGCCCTTGTAGGAGAGTTTCGATGTCCGTTGCCGGCACTTACGACACCGTCACCAAGAGCCCGATGGGCGATCAGAAGGGGACATTCACCGTCACCCCCGGCGCCGACGGCACGACCTTCACCGGCCAGCTCGCGGGCGGGCTCGGCACGCTCGAGGTCAAGGACGGCAAGATCGATGGGGACACGCTGACCTGGAAGATGAACATGACGGTGCCGATGCCGCTCGAACTGAACGCCAAGGCGACGGTCACCGGCGATACAATCACCGGCACAGTCAACGCCGGCGCCTTCGGCGACATGCCGCTGAGCGGCACGCGAACAGGCTGAGGCTTCATCATGGCGAGCGCGGCGTGACCGCTCGCAATGACGACCGCGAGTTGCTAGACATGCCCGGCGGGCCAATGCGGGCGCCCGCGTAAAGGCGCTTCGTCGTCCAAGCTCCGCTCCACCTCGGCGTGCGCGACACGCTGCGACGGAGCTTTACGATGACGATCGACGATAACGGAACCGCACCTCCACCACTCACGCTTCCTGCCCTGTTTCTCAAGTTCCTGGGCTTCGGCTGCCTCGCGTTCGGCGGTCCGGTGGCGCAGATCGCGATGATCCGCGAGGCGCTGGTCGAGGACGAGCGCTGGATCACCCGCGCGCGCTTCAACCGCCTGCTGGCGGTGATGCAGGTCCTTCCCGGACCGGAAGCGCACGAGATGTGCGTCCACATGGGCATGCTCGCGCGCGGGCGGATCGGCGGGCTACTGGCGGGCCTCGGATTCATGCTGCCGGGCTTCCTGCTGATGCTCGCCTGCGGCTGGGCGTACGGCGAGTTCGTCGCCGGGCGCAGCGGGTTCGACAGCGTGCTCCTCGGCGTGCAGGTGGCGGTGCTCGCCGTGATCGCGCGCTCGGTGCAGCGGATCGGCGAGCACATTATCCACGACTGGCTGCTCGGCGGCCTCGCGCTGCTCGCCGCGGTGGCGACTATCGCGGGCGTTCCGTTCTGGGCAACGCTCGTGTCGGGCGCGTTCGCCTATGGCCGGGCGAGCCAAAAGCCGGCGGCCGGTTTCGCCCTCGCGCTCGTGATCGTGCTCGCGGCGGGCCTGCTGCTGCCTCATCAGGGCGATGCGCCGCCGCTGATCACCGGAGGAAGCGCGCATGTGAATGCGGAAACGCTCGCCCTGTTCGTGGCGGGCCTCAAGGGCGGGCTGCTGACCTTCGGCGGCGCTTACACCGCGATTCCCTATGTTCGGGCGGACACGGTCGGGCGCGGCTGGCTGAGCGACGGCCAGTTCCTCGACGGTATCGCGCTGGGCAACCTGCTGCCGGCGCCGCTGGTGATCTTCGCCACCTTCGT
>CAYNXB010000038.1:0-24867 GCA_964401045.1 uncultured Sphingomonadaceae bacterium
GTGGGCGAGCTGCTTCAGAAGTGCGAGCCGGAAGACCTGCTCAAGTTCGGCCTGATCCCCGAATTCGTCGGCCGCCTGCCGGTGATCGCCACGCTCAATGACCTCGACGTCGCGGCGCTGGTGCAGATCCTGAGCGAGCCGAAGAACGCGCTTGTCAAGCAGTACCAGAAGCTGTTCGAGCTCGAGGATGTCGAGCTGACCTTCACCGAAGACGCGCTCAAGGCGATCGCCGAACGCGCGATCACCCGCAAGACCGGCGCGCGCGGCCTGCGCTCGATCGTCGAAGGGCTGCTGCTCGACACGATGTTCGACCTGCCGAGCATGGACGGGGTGACCGAAGTGGTGGTCGACAAGGATGTTGTCGACGGCCGCAAGGAACCGGTCCGCGTCGTCTCCGGCGAAGGCAAGAAGAAGGAAGCGGCGGCTTAATCAGCCACCGGCCTTCTTCTCCACCAGGATCATCAGCCGGGCGAATGCGTCCACGCTGAGCAGCTCCTGCGGGACGTAATATTGCTCGAACGCCGGGATGCCTTCCGGCAGCGCGACCCACGGCATCTTGCTCTTGGTGAACACCACCGCCGTCGGCGTGAACGCGTCGGGATCGTCGAAGCTGCTGACGCGGATGCCGACGCCGCGCCGGCCTACACGCGGGTAGTAGCTGAACATGGCAGTGCCGCACTCGGAACAACGGCAGATGGTGTGATCGCCGCCGCTGCCGCCTTTGGTGGTGAACTCGGTCAGCGCACCCTGCGTCACCGCGACTCTGTCGCTCTCGTAGAACGCGTTGACCACGCCCACCGAGCCGGTCTGGCGCTGGCACAGCCGGCACATGCAGTGGTTGGTGAAGATCGGCTCGCCCTGCGCTTCGTAGCGGAGTTCTCCGCAGGCACAGCCGCCGGGGCGGATATCGCTCATCTCAACACCCCTCGCAGCGCTCGCAATCCTCGCCGCCGATCTCGACCTGGATCGTTGCGTGATGGATGCCGAAGCGGTGCTCGAGCTCGTGAGCGATGTCGTGCAGCGCCGCGTCGCCCGGATGGCCGCCAGGCATCACCAGGTGTGCGGTGAATGCGGTTTCGGTGGTGCTCATCGGCCAGATGTGGAGATCGTGGACGGCATCGACGCCAGGCAAGCCGGCAAGCCAGGCGCGCACATGACCTTCGTCGATGCTTTCAGGCACCGCCAGAAGACCCATCTTCACGCTGTCCTTGAGCAGGGCCCAGGTTCCCCATCCGATCACTGCAACGATCACCAGACTGGTAGCAGGATCGATCCACAGCGCGCCGGTAAGGAGGATCAGCACGCCGGCGATCACCACCCCGGCGCTGACCAGCGCGTCCGCCGCCATATGCATGAACGCCCCGCGGATGTTGAGATCGGTGTGCCGCCCGCGCATGAACAGCAGGGCGGTTGCCCCGTTGATCGCGATGCCGATCGCGGCGACGATCATCATCGTCGTTCCTTCGACCGGGGATGGCTCGAGCAGCCGGCGGATGGTCTCGATCAGGATGGCCCCGATCGCGATCAGCAGCAGGGCCGCGTTGACCAGCGCGGCGAGAATCGAGCTCGACTTGTAGCCGTAGGTGAAGCGCGCCGATGCGGGCCTGGTGCTCATCACCGCGGCGCCCCACGCGATCAGCAGCGCGAGCACGTCTGACAGGTTGTGCCCCGCGTCCGCGACCAGCGCCATCGAACCGGACAGGAAGCCGAACACCGTCTCGACCACCACGAACGCGGTGTTGAGCACGATGCCGATGGCGAACGCGCGCCCGTGGCTCGTGGGCGCATGATCGCGGCTATGTGAGTGGCCGGCCCCCATCGCGCTCAGTCATAGACGCAAGCGTCGAGCCCGTCACGCCGGACGACGCCGATGCGCGCGGCGATGGTGTTGCCATAACGCCGCGTGAACCCGCTCGGGCTGACCACCGAGCGCGCCTTGGGCAGCGGTAGCGCCGCGGCCATACGCGCCGCCTCGCTGGGCGAGAGGCGCGCGGCGGAATGCTTGTAATAGCGCTGCGCGCCCGCCTCGACGCCGTAAGTGCCGATGCCCGTCTCGGCCACGTTGAGGTACACCTCCATGATCCGTCGCTTGCCCCAGATGTTCTCGATCAGGAACGTAAACCAGGCTTCGAAGCCCTTGCGCACGAACCCGCCGCCTTGCCACAGGAATACATTCTTCGCGGTTTGCTGGCTGATGGTCGATCCGCCGCGGATGCGGCCGCTGCCGTTGGCATAGACTTTCGCGTTGCGGGCGATGGCCTTCTCGATCGCCTCGCGGTCGAAGCCGTTGTGGGTGCAGAACTTCCCGTCCTCGGCGGCGATTACCGCGCGGACCATGTTGCGGTCGATGCGGTTGAGCGGCTCCCAGTCCTTGGTCACGCCGTTGCTGTCGAACAGCATCGTCGCGGTGACCGGCACCGGCACGAAGCGGAAGACGAGCACCAGCGCGAGGCTGAGGCCCACAAAACCGAGCAGGAGTTTGACGAGGAACCTGACGACGCTGAGCATGCAGAGGGGTTAGCGAAACGCGCTCACCATTAAAACGCCCTATCCCCGGTTGCGCGCATCATAGTCGGCGCGCGCGGCCTCGATCCGGGCGATGTTGTTTTCCGCCCACGTCCACACGCCGCAGAACGCCTCGCCCAGCTCGTGGCCGAGGCCGGTCAGCTCGTATTCCACCCGCGGCGGCACTTCGGGATAGATCGTGCGCGTCACGAGCCCCTCCCGCTCCATCTGGCGCAGCGTCTGCGTGAGCATCTTCTGGCTGATCCCGGGCACCGCACGGCCAAGGTCGCTGAACCGCCGCGCGCCCGCTTCCTCGAGCGCCTCGAGGACCAGCAGCGTCCACTTGTCGGCCACGCGGGCGATCGTCTCGTTGACCAGTTCGTCGATTTTCGGATCGGCGTGGTAGCTCGTATTCCCGGATTCGTGCATTTCTCACCTCCAGGTAAGTACGATACATTCAGGTGCCTACTTTCCAATGGAGAGTCACGGCATAAATGATGCGTCCAGCCAAGGAAGGAAGGACTCATGAAAGCCTCGAACAACACCATTCTCGTCACCGGCGGCGGCAGCGGCATCGGGCGCGAACTGGCCCGAAGGTGGCACGATCTCGGCAACACCGTGATCGTCGCGGGCCGCAACCGGGCCTCGCTCGAGGAAACCGCCGCGGGCTACCCGAACATTCACGCGATGCCGTTCGATGTCAGCGATCCGGCCGATATCGCGCGTTTCGCCGGGGAGCTGGTCGTCGCGCACCCTGCACTCAACGTAATGGTCAACAATGCCGGGATCATGCGCCGCGAGGACATTACCGCGCCGCGCGACCTCACCGGTGCCGAGGCGATGATCGTCACCAACCTGCTCGGGCCAATCCGCCTCACCGATGCGCTGATCGGCTACCTCAAGGACCAGGCGGACGCGGCCGTGATCAACGTCAGCTCGGGCCTCGCATTCGTGCCGCTCCCCGGCGCGGCGACTTATTCGGCGACCAAGGCGGCGGTCCACAGCTACTCGGTGTCGCTGCGCGCCGCGCTCGCGGGCACGGTCGAAGTCATCGAGATCATCCCGCCTGCCGTGCAGACGGAGCTTACGCCCGGCCAGTCGACCCGGGAGAACTACCTGCCGCTCGCGACCTACATCGATCAGGTCATGGCCCAGTTCGAATCCGGCGCGCCGCCGGCCGAAGTCTCGGTGCCCAACACCCTCTTCCTGCGCAATGCGGAGATCGAGGGCCGCTTCCCCCAGGCGCTGGCCACGGTCAACTCGCTTTAGCCCCGCGCGGGCACAAAAAAGGGGCGCGGGAGGAATACTCCCGCGCCCCTGGTTTGTCTTGAGTGCTTAGGCCGCCACAGGCTGCGGAAGCAGCCGCTCTTCGGCGATGCGCTGCATTGCCTTTTGCAGCTTCTCGAATGCACGCACCTCGATCTGGCGAATGCGCTCGCGGCTCACGTCATACTGCTGCGACAGCTCTTCGAGCGTCTGCGGATTGTCGGTCAGCCGCCGTTCCTCGAGGATGTGCTTCTCACGCTCGTTGAGGCTGTCGAGCGCCTCGGTGAGCATCTCGTGACGAACACGCGCTTCCTCGGCGTCGGCGGTTACCGTGTCCTGCAGCGGGCGGTCATCGGTCAGCCAGTCCTGCCACTGGCCGGAGCCTTCCTCACCCGCGCGCATCTGCACGTTGAGCGAAGCGTCGCCGCCCATCAGCATGCGGCGGTTCATGTTGATCACTTCCTGCTCGGGCACGCCGAGCGTGGTCGCGATCGTCGCCACGTCGTCTGGGTGAAGGTCGGTATCCTCGAACGCGTCGAGGTTCTTCTTCATCCGCCGCAGGTTGAAGAACAGCTTCTTCTGCGCCGCGGTGGTGCCCATCTTCACGAGGCTCCACGAGCGGAGGATGAACTCCTGCATCGAGGCCTTGATCCACCACATCGCATAAGTCGCGAGGCGGAAGCCGCGATCAGGATCGAACTTCTTGACGCCCTGCATCAGGCCGACGTTGCCTTCGGAGATGAGGTCGCTCACCGGCAGGCCGTAGCCGCGATAGCCCATCGCGATCTTGGCGACGAGGCGCAGGTGGCTGGTCACCAGCTGCGCGGCGGCATCCGGATCCTCATGCTCGGCATAGCGCTTGGCGAGCATGTATTCCTGCTCCGCCGTAAGCACGGGGAATTTCTTGATTTCGGCGAGGTAGCGATTGAGACTCTGCTCACCGCCCAGTGCCGGCACGCTCAGTGCTTTCGAAGTAGTAGCCACGTTTCCCGAACCTTTCTTTCGTCAGCCGCGGTGGCGAACCCCTGCTGGGCGCCCGCCGGATACGGCCACGGACTTGAACGCTCTGTTAGCAGAATTCTCTATCGAGCGGTACGTATTTCATCGATCTCAATGAGTGGTTTGGTCGATTAGTTCCTTCATGTCTGGCGGCAGCTCGCTACTGAAGCGCAGTTGGTCGCCCGTGAGCGGATGGATGAACCCGAGAACCGCCGCGTGCAGCGCCTGACGCGAAAAATTGAGCGTTTTCAACAGCTGGCGCAGCGGAGCCGGAGTCTTGCCATAGACAGGGTCCCCCAATAGCGGATGGCCGATTGACGCCATGTGAACTCGCACCTGATGCGTGCGTCCGGTTTCGAGGCGGCATTCGATGAGTGCGCAATTGTCGAGCGTTTCCAGCATCTTGTAATGCGTAACCGCGTGCTTTCCGCGGCTCGAATGGTCGGCGAGCACCGCCATCTTCTTGCGATTGTGGTCCGAACGGCCGACTCGCGCCGAAATCGTGCCTTTCGAGGGGCTTGGGTGGCCGGCGACGATCGCATGATAAACCCGTTCTATCGAATGGTCGGCAAATTGTTTCGCCAGTCCTTCATGCGCGGCGTCGCTCTTGGCGACCACCAGCAGGCCCGATGTGTCCTTGTCGATCCGATGGATGATTCCCGGGCGCGCCACCCCGCCGATTCCGGAGAGCTGCCCGCGGCAATGGTGCAACAGCGCGTTGACCAGCGTCCCGTCCGGGTTCCCCGCCGCGGGATGCACGACGAGCCCGGCCGGCTTGTCGACCACGATCAGCTGCTCGTCCTCGTACGGGATAACCAGCGGGATATCCTGTGGAGAAGCCTGTGCATCGGCCGGTGGCGGAACGTGGATGGAGAATCCTGCACCCTCGGCGATTTTCGCCGAAGCCTGCGCGGCAGGGATGCCCCCGATTTCGACATGGCCCTGGGCGATCAGGCTCTTGATCCGCTCGCGCGACAGGCCGCTGGCGTCGGCCAGGGCCTTGTCCAGTCGCCCGCCTTCGGCGACAATTCCGGTGATGAGTTCCCTTCCCCCCACGAGAGGGAATATGGGCATTGGGGCTCTGAAATCCAAGCGTCGGCCCTCGCAAGCGGTCGAAATGCGGTGCTTCGACAAGCTCGGCACGAACGGAGGTTTGAGGCACATAATGCAGGCCCGTTCGCCTGAGCTTGTCGAAAGGCCGCTCTTCCCCTTAGCTTCGCGAATGACGGATTGGGCACATAGCCACGCTTCGATAAGCTCAGGGCGATCGGACCTGAAGGTGTCGCAAGCAGCCATCGAGGTCATCCTCCTCGAAGCCGCGCGCGCGCATCCGAACGAATGCTGCGGCGTGCTGGTAGGGCGGGGCGAGCGGATCGCGCGCGCACTGCCGGCCGCCAACGTCCACGCCGACCCCGTGGGTCACTTCGAAATCGACCCCCAGGCGCTCGTCGACGCGCACCGCGCGGCGCGCCGTGGCGGGCCGGAGGTGCTTGGCTATTATCACTCGCATCCTACTGGCCTGGCCGAGCCATCCGCCATCGACCGTGCGCAAGCCGCGGGCGATGGACGCGTGTGGGCGATCGCAGGAGAGGACGGCGTGACGTGCTGGCGTGACGACGAAGGCGGCTTTGCGAAGCTTTCCTACACGGTCGTTGATCGCTAAGGCGGGATCGAAAGCTTACGGCAAGGGGACGGCTTGCGCCGTACAAGTGTCACCCGGCACCTGCCGTGATAAGTTGTTGCGATGAAAGCGGAATGTCGCTGATTTTCAAGTTGACACGGTGTCAATTGTGTCACCTTCACCATTCACTATTGGAGCCGGTTTCCTGAATGACCTCGTCGACCGATCTTGCCGCCCTGCTGTGCTCGCGCCTGTGCCACGACATGCTGAGCCCGGTTGGCGCGCTCAGCAACGGCGTCGAGCTGCTTGCGGATGAGAAGGACGCCGAGATGCGCGCCCGTTGCCTCGAGCTGCTCGAGCAGAGTGCTCGGGTCAGCGCGGACAAGCTGAAGTTCTTCCGCCTCGCTTATGGGGCCGCCGGTGGGTACGGCGACGCCGTGCCTGCCGACGAGCCGCGCGCCCTGGTCCAGGCACTGGCCCGCGGCAACGGTCGCGTCACTCTCAACTGGACGGTCGCCGCACCATCGCTCGCCAAGGCGGCGGTGAAGGTGCTGCTCAATCTCGCCGCGATCGGGCTCGACGCGCTGCCGCGTGGCGGCACGCTCGATGTCGGCGCGGAAGTCCGCGAGGGCGCGACCGAGATCGTGGTGCGCGCCTCCGGGGCGAAGATTGCGTTCGACGAAGCCATCGGGCACGCGCTCGAGGGCCGCATTCCCGAGGATGCGCTGACCACCCGCACCGCGCCGGCCCACATGATACGGTTGCTGGCCGAGGAGCTTGGCGGCGGACTGCAGTTCGCGCTGGCCGACGACGCGCTGGTGATGGGCGCGGTGTTGCCGCAGGGGTAAGCGTGGACGAGCTCGTCCATCGCGAGGTGCTCTCACCTAACTGCAATGAGCGCGCGCTGCCGGTGTCGATGGTGGTGTTGCACTACACCGGCATGCGCAGCGCCAACGAAGCACTGGCGCGGATGTGCGACGAGCAGGCTCAGGTTTCCGCGCATTACATGATCGATGAGGACGGCACCGTCACCGCGCTGGTGCCTGAGGCGCAGCGGGCGTGGCACGCGGGCCGATCTTACTGGCGCGGGATCACCGACATCAATTCCGCGAGCATCGGGATCGAGCTGGTCAATCCCGGCCATGAGTTTGGCTACCGCCCGTTTCCACGCGCGCAGATGGAGGCGCTGCTGCCGCTGCTCGCCCAGATCGTAAAGCGCCACGACATTCCGCGCGCCAACGTCGTCGGTCATTCGGACGTCGCGCCGGCGCGCAAGGAGGATCCGGGCGAGCTGTTCGACTGGGACCTGCTCGCCGAGCACCACCTGACGCTGCCGAAGCCCGCCGTCACCCTCGGCGATCCGTTCGAGAACGAGGGCGCGTTCTTCCTCGCTCTGGAACGATACGGCTACGACATAACCGACGGCGAAGCGGCCGTGCGCGCGTTTCAGCGCCGCTGGCGGCCGGAACTGATCGATGGCCGGATCGACTTGCAGATCGGGGCGCTGCTGTTCGGACTGCTCTTGGATCGCGACGCCGGACGGACTAGGTAGGCGCTGCCAGGGGGCCAGGCAGCCGCGTCGTTCGTGTGCTTCGGCGCAAAGAACGCCGAGGAAAGTCCGGGCTCCACGAAGTAAGGGTGGCGGGTAACGCCCGCCGGGTTGGAGATTTCGGTCTCCGGCTCAGGGAAAGTGCCACAGAGAGTATACCGCCGATGGCCCCTAGGGGCACAGGCAAGGGTGAAAGGGTGCGGCAAGAGCGCACCGGGGCCTTGGCAACAAGGTCCGCATGGCAAACCCCACCCGGAGCAAGGCCGAATAGGGATGCTGCGCCGACCCGATCGAAAGAGAGGGGGGCAGGGGAGTTTCGCCCCGAGGCATCCGGGTTGGCTGCTCGAGCGGTCCGGCAACGGTCCGCCTAGATGAATGGCTGCCCTCGCGGGCCCGTCCGAAAGGATACCGCCCGCGAGACAGAACCCGGCTTACAGGCCCCCTGGCACCTTAGGCGCGTCCGACGCTCACATAAGTGAACCCGGCGGCGCGCACCTCCTCGGGATCGTAGATGTTGCGCAAGTCGACCATCACAGGGGTCTTGGCGAGACTCCTGATCCGCTCGAGGTCGAGCGCGCGAAACGCGTCCCATTCGGTCACCAGCGCGATCGCGTCAGCGCCGTCGATCGCCGCGTAAGCGCTGTCGGTCATTATCACCTTGGGCATCAGCGGCCTGGCCAGTTCCATGCCCTCCGGGTCGTATGCCGCCACATTCACCCCGCCGTCGATCAGCGCCTGGGCAATCGCGATCGCCGGCGAATCACGCATGTCGTCGGTGTTGGGCTTGAAGGTGAGGCCGAGCAGCGCGACCTTCTTGCCGCGCGCCGCCTCGACACCGCCGAGCGCCTCGATCACCTTTCGGCCCATTGCCCGCTTGCGGCTTTCGTTGACCTTGACCACCGCCTCCACGATCCGCGTCGGGCTGTCGTAATCCTCGGCGGTCTTGAGCAGCGCCAGCGTGTCCTTCGGGAAGCAACTGCCGCCGTAGCCGGGCCCGGCGTGGAGGAATTTGGACCCGATGCGGTTGTCGAGGCCGATTCCGCGGCTGACGTCCTGTACGTCCGCGCCGACCTTCTCGCACAGGTCGGCCATCTCGTTGATGAAGGTGATCTTGGTCGCGAGGAAGGCGTTGGCCGCGTACTTGATCAACTCCGCGCTGCGGCGGCTGGTGAACACGAGCGGCGCCTTGTTCAGGAACAGCGGGCGATAGACATCCTCCATCACCTCGCGGCCGTGCGGGTCCTCGGCGCCGACGACGATGCGGTCTGGCCGCTTGAAGTCGCTGATCGCGGCGCCTTCGCGCAGGAACTCGGGGTTCGAGACCACCGCAAAGCCATTGGGCGCGCCGGCTTCCTGAAGGATCCGTTCGACTTCGTCACCGGTGCCGACCGGGACGGTCGATTTTGTCACGACCACCGCAGGCCCCGTCAGGTTGCGGCCCACTTCGCGGGCGACTTCGTAGACGAACGACAAGTCCGCGTGACCGTCGCCACGACGTGAAGGCGTGCCGACGGCGATGAAGATCGCCGCCGCGCCGTCGATCGCGCTGGCGAGATCGGTCGAGAATTCCAGTCGCCCGGCCTTGACGTTGGCAGCGACCAGTTCGGCGAGGCCCGGCTCGTAGATCGGCATCACCCCGGCTTCGAGGCTGGCGATCTTGTCCGGGTCTTTGTCGATGCACACCACATCGTGCCCGAAGTCGGCGAAACACGCGCCCGACACCAGGCCGACATAGCCGGCTCCGACCATCGCTATCTTCATTCGGCTTCCCTCGACGAAACGGTGATCGCGCCATCCATATCCAGCGCTTCAAGAAACCTGCGTCCGGTGCCCTCCAGCACAAGCGCGGTCAAGCGGCCGCTATCATAGGCGCCCGTATCGATGCCGATGCGGTTTGCGCGCACGACCGGTCGACTGGCGATGGTGTGGCCATGCACGATCACGGGCCCGTGATCATCCGCGTGCGAGAGAAACGGCTCGCGAATCCAGCGTAAATCGGCGGTTTTTTGTTCCTCGATCGGAATGCCGGGCGCGATCCCGGCGTGGACGAACAGATAGTCGCCGATCGAGATCATGTCCTCGAACCGTGCGACGAATTCGATGTCTGCGATCGGTACAGCCTTGCGTGCGAGCTGTTGGATCTCAGGCAGGGTGGCCGATGCGTAGGTCTTGAGGGGAATGCCATAGCTGAGCAGCGTCTCGCGCCCGCCGTGACGAAGGAACTGCCGGAGGACGTCGAGGTCGCCGAGCGCGCGCAGGAACATCTCCTCATGATTGCCGAACAGGATGTGCAGCCGCCGCCGCTCGCTCCAGGTGCGGGCGGCGGCGATTACCCCGGCGCTGTCGGCGCCGCGATCCACCAGGTCGCCCAGCAGGATGACGGTCGGCGCCAGCTCAGGCGTGGCGGCGATCTCGCGCTCGATCGCGTCGCGCAGCGCCTCGAACAGATCGAGGCGGCCATGCACGTCGCCCACCGCAAAGATCCGCTCGCCATGAGGCACGGCGGGCAGCGCCCCACCGGGCGCTTCACGGAGCAACAGTTTGCGCAATGCCTGGATCACGCGGTGCCCATACCAATTCGAGCAATCAAAACCAGAATCCTTGCGTGCGAGGTGGTGCGCAAACGCCACATGCCCGTGCAAAACCGGCACATCGTTTGCGATCTACTTGTGCAGTGCAGCAGAAAAGCGCAACCAGCGCTTGTATCCGTACAGGCACGCCCAACCAACGAGGCAGCCGGCGGGTCCGCAGGTGGGACGAAGCGACAATCATTTAAGGAAGATTGACATGCTTACGTCCGTCCGCAGCCTTCTGGCTGCAAGTGCCCTTGCGGGTGCACTCTTCGCAGCGACTCCCGCTCTGGCGCAAGACGAAGAAGCATCTTCGTCGATCACCGTTAGCGGCAATGCAACGATCGTCACCGACTACCGTTTCCGCGGGTTGGGCCTGTCCGGCGGCGATCCCGCGGTCCAGGGCGGCTTCACCGTCAGCCATGACAGCGGCCTCTATCTCGGCACCTGGGGATCTTCACTCGAGGATTCCCCGGTGTACGGCGAGATGGAACTCGACGTCTACGGCGGCTGGGCTGGCAACATCGCCGATGGTCTGGGGGCAGACGTTGGCTTCACGTACTATGCCTATCCGTCGAAGGATGCCGGCGCCGGCGCTTCCGATGTGATCGAGGCCTATGCCAAGCTGAAGCCATCGCTCGGCCCGGTCGGATTCACGTTCGCGGCATATTATGCGCCCGACCAGGATTCGCTCGGCGGCGGTGACAACATTTACCTGGCGGCCGACGCGGGCGTCGCCATTCCGAGCACTCCGATCTCGCTCAATGCGCACGCGGGCTATACCGATGGGTTCCTGACCTACACAGCCAACGGCAAGGCGTGGGACTATTCGATCGGCGCCACTGCCACGGTGCTTGGCAGCGTTACGATCGGCGTCAGTTACATCGGCGTCGAGGGACCGGGAGGCCCGCTGTGGGACGGCATTACCGACGACACGGTGGTCGGCACGCTGGGCGTCAGCTTCTGATCGATTGATTCGACCAACACGAGGGCCCGCGGCGTCAGCTGCGGGCCCGTTCGGTTGCCTGCCGCGCGGATCAGCGCAAGTAGAAGTCGACCGTCGTAACCACGCGTACCTTCTTGAACGGCGAATCGGATACGCCCCAGCCGCCACCATCGCCGTCGCGTGCGGTGATCTCGAAGTAGCCCTGGGTCGCCTGCTTGATGCCGCCCACCCCGGTGCCGCTGTCCTTGGCGAACTGTTCGGCGGCGGCGCGCGCATCCTTGGTCGCTTCGGCGACCATTCCCGGCTTGATGCCGTTGAGCTTGGTGAAAGTGTAGGCCATGCCGCTGCCTTCCTCGAGCACCACGCCGCGGCGGACGAGCTCGAACTGCCGGCGCACGGCGCGTTCGGCGCGGGCGATGTCGTTGGTGCGCAGGCTGATCCGCTGGCGCACGGTGAAGGTCGGCACGCCGTCCTGGGTAAACTGGCTGACGTTGACCCCCGTGGGTTGCAGCGCATCGTCCGGGAAACCGAGCTCCTTGAAGAACGCGCCGATCGATCTGGTGTCGCGGTCGACGCTCGCCTGCGCGGTGCCCAGATCGCCCGCAGTCGCCGAATAGGCGATCGTCCAGGTCGCCAGGTCCGCCTTGACATCGCGTTCGGCGAGGCCGCGCACCGTCACCGACCGATCGGCATCCTTCGCACGGACCAGGCCGTTGCCCAGCAGGTAACCGCCGGCAACCATTCCGATTGCGAGGACCGCAGCGGTGGAGAGGTACAATTGAGTCCTGCGCTCGCGCCAAAAACCGGTGGCGGGAATGGCATCGTCTTGGGTAGAGTCGGACATCGAAGGGCATCCTCATGGGCTGGGCGCGACCACGTGGCTCCTAGTTTTGCAGCGATGAACCGTGCTTGAATAGCGATGAATGGAGCCAAGATGAAATACCTCCACAGTATGATCCGCGTCGCCGATCCGGACGCGACGGTCGGCTTCTTCAAGCTGCTCGGTCTCGAGGAAGTGCGGCGGATGGAGAGTGAGAAGGGCCGTTTCACCCTCATCTTCCTCGCTGCGCCGGGGCAGGCCGGCACAGCCGAAGTCGAGCTGACCTACAACTGGCCGCCCGAGGATGGCAGTCCGGCGGAGGAATACGGCGGCGGGCGCAACTTCGGCCACCTCGCATACCAGGTGGATGACATCTATGCGACTTGCCAGCACCTGGCCGACAATGGCGTCACCATCCATCGCCCCCCGCGGGACGGGCACATGGCGTTCGTCAAATCGCCCGACGGCATTTCGGTCGAGTTGCTGCAGAAGGGTGGCAGCCTGCCGCCGCAGGAACCCTGGGCGAGCATGGAGAACACCGGGACCTGGTGATCAACGGCTCGCGAGCCGCAGGATCAGATACCCGAGCACCGCCGAGACGAGCGAGCCGCCGAGCACGCCGATCTTCGCCTCCTCGACCAGCGCGGGGGCGAGTGGGAACGCGAGCGCGGCGATGAACAGGCTCATGGTGAAGCCGATGCCCGCAAGCACGCTCACGCCCCAGATCTGCGCCCAGCTCGCGCCCTCGGGCCGTGTGGCAAAGCCGGTGCGGTCGGCGGCCGCGATGGCGGCGAAAATGCCGAGCTGCTTGCCGAGCACCAGCCCCGCGCCGATCGCCAACGGCAAGGGCGCGAGCACGCCGCCCCAGCCGAGGTCTGCAAGCGAAACCCCGGCATTGGCAAAACCGAACAGCGGCACCACGAGGTAGGCGTTCCAGCCCACCAGCCGGTGCTCGAGCCGTTCGAGCAGGCCGAGCGGCACCGTCAGCGCGGCAACCACCCCCGCGACCGTGGCGTGGACGCCGGAGTGAAGGACGCAGAACCACAGCGCCACCGCGCCGATCAGGTAGGGCCATGCGCGCTGGACCCCGCTCCGATTGAGCCCGACCAGCGCGGCGAACACCACCAGCGCCGCGAGCAGCCAGATGGGTGTCAGCTCGGCAGTATAGGCCACCGCGATGATCGCCACCGCGCCAATGTCGTCGACCACCGCGACGGTGAGCAGGAACAGCCGCAGCGACGGCGGCACACGCCGTCCGAGCAGGCCGACAACGCCCATCGCAAAGGCGATGTCGGTCGCCGCCGGGATCGCCCAGCCGCGATGCAGCGCGGAATCGCTGCCCGCGACCGCGAGGTAGATGGCTGCCGGCGCCGCCATCCCTGCAATCGCCGCCAGCACCGGCAGGCGGCGCTGGCGCTCGCTCGCCAGTTCGCCCGCAACGATTTCGCGCTTCACCTCCAGCCCGACGACGAAGAAGAATACCGCCATCAGCGCGTCGTTGATCCACAGGTGCAGCGTGTCGAGCTTGGCCAGCGGGGTCCAGCCGAGGGTCGCATGGAACAGCCCGAAATATTCGTCCGCGAGCGGTGAATTGGCCAGCGCCAGCGCGGCGATAGCGATCGCGATCAGCAGCACCCCGGCGAACGCGTCACCCACAAACAGCGCTTTCAGCGGACGGGCAACGGCGAGCGAACGGCGGATCATCCCGAACCCTCCCGAAAACGCACGTGCCATGCAAGCGAAACCCGCAAGGTCGTTGCGTGGCCGTTAACCATGTCATAGCCTCGCGCTTCGGGAATTTTCTGGGGGTGCGCCGATGGGGCTCGGCGAGTTTACGGTGCTCGAATGGCTTGCGCTGGTCGAGCACGAGCTGTTGCTGTTCGCAGGCATCTTTTTCCTCATTGGCGGGCTCGACGAGCTGCTGGTCGATCTGGCGTGGCTGTGGCTGCGCCTGAGCGGCCGTGCGCCGACCGCCGAAATCGACCGTACGCGCGCCGGCAAGGCGGGCCTTGCCGGCGCCGCCGCCGTGCTGATCCCGGCCTGGCGCGAGGCCGAGGTGATCGGGACGACGATCGCTCACGCCCGCACTGCCTGGCCCCAGGCTGCGCTGCGCATCTACTGCGGCTGTTACGTCAACGACGCGGCGACCGTTGCGGCGGTGATTCGCGGTGCGGGGGGTGATCCGCGGGTGCGTCTTGTGGTGCTCGACCGGGTTGGCCCGACCACCAAGGCCGATTGCCTCAACCGGTTGTACCAAGCGCTGCGCGCGGACGAGGAGCGGCTCGGCATCGAGACCCGCATGGTGGTGCTGCACGATGCTGAGGACATGGTCGATCCGGCAGCGCTCGCGCTGCTCGATCACGCGCTGGGCAGTGAGCACGGCAAAGCCGATTACGTCCAGCTTCCCGTGCTGCCGATGCCGCAGCCCGCGTCGCGCTGGGTCGGCAGCCATTACTGCGAAGAATTTGCGGAAGCCCATGGCAAGGCGATGGTGGTGCGCGACGCGCTCGCCGCGGCGCTGCCGGCAGCCGGGGTCGGCTGTGCATTTGCGCGCGATATGCTCGATCGAATCGCGTGGGCCTACGGCACGCCGGGCGCGCCGTTCTCGCAGGAATGCCTTACCGAGGACTACGAGCTCGGCCTGCGGATCAAGGCGCTCGGCGGCCGCTCGCGTTTCCTGCGTGTGCGCGGCAGCGACCGCAGGCTGGTAGCGACCCGCGCGTGCTTTCCCGACCGGCTCGACGCGGCGGTGCGGCAGAAGACCCGTTGGATCCACGGAATCGCATTCCAGGCGTGGGACCGGCTCGGCTGGTCGGCCCATCCGGCGGAGCTGTGGATGCGGCTGCGCGACCGGCGGGGACCGCTCAACGCGCTCGTACTAACCGCAGCGTACCTGCTGTTGGCGATCACCGCTGTGCTCGCGGCGGGCGACGCGCTTGGCTACGGCAGGCCGTGGGTTGGCGGCCCGCTGGTCGATTTTCTGCTCGCGGCCAACCTGGTGAGCTTCATCTGGCGCGCGACGCTCCGCTTCGCGTTCACGGCGCGCGAATACGGGTGGCGCGAAGCGGGCTGGGCGGTGCTGCGCATTCCGCTGACCAATATCATCGCGATCGTCGCCGGCCGGCGCGCGTTGTTCGCCTACTTGCGCACTTTCGCCGGCCATGCGCCGCAATGGGACAAGACCGCTCACCATGCTCATCCGGCGGCGCTTGAAGTGCTTGAGCGGGCAGCGTGAACGATCGAGTCTCCCGCCGCGGGCAACCGGTGGTGGCACTGCTGCTGGTGGTGATCGGCTGGTGCGCGCTGCGCACCGCGCTGTGGGAGACACCCTTTCCCGTCCCGCTCGCGGCCGCCGTCCGGTCCGCGACGAGATTGATAGCGCCAATCCTGCACAAGACACCCGATGCGCCGCTTCGGCCGGCGTTGCCCACCAAGCCGCTGGCACCGCCGGTCCGGCCGCCGCGCGAGCCGCTGTGGCTTGAACCCCGGTACGGCTCACCGCCTGCCGTCGACGAGGGCGCTCCGGAGCCGCCCGGCATGGCGCTGGCGACCGATCCGGCACCCGGCTTCGCGAGAGTCTCACCGCGCGTTGCAGGCGGCCATGTGCTGCTGCTGGCCGCTGCTTTCGCCCAACTCCAGGTGCCGCCTGGA
The DNA here is from genome assembly GCA_964401045.1 of uncultured Sphingomonadaceae bacterium. Taxonomy (GTDB): domain Bacteria; phylum Pseudomonadota; class Alphaproteobacteria; order Sphingomonadales; family Sphingomonadaceae; genus CAYNXB01. The sequence goes on from CAYNXB010000038.1 coordinate 15,928, forward strand.
CTGGCCGCGCTCGTGCTGCGCGCACGCGCGAGGCCGGCACCGGTTCCGGCGTTCCCGCTGCTGGTCGGCGATAGCGCGCGAACGCCCGGGAAACGCTGGTCGGGCGATGCGTGGCTCCTTGTGCGGCAGGACACGGCCACGCCGATCACCTCGGGCCGCGGCAGCTACGGGCAGAGTCAGGTCGGCGCGGTGCTGCGCTATCGCATCGCTCCGTCCAGCGGGCACCGGCCGGCGGCCTACGTCCGCGTGAGCTCGCCGCTCGCCAGTGCCGGCGAGGTGGAAGTGGCAGGTGGGCTTGCGGCGCGGCCGGTTCCGGGCGTGCCGGTCGCCCTCGCGGCCGAAGTGCGCGCGGCCCATTTCGATACCGGGACCGCCGCGCGGCCCGCGGTGTTCGCGTACAGCGAGTTTCCGCCACTTGAACTGCCGCTCGGCGTGCGCGGTGAAGCTTACGTCCAGGGCGGCTACGTCGGCGGCCGTTTCGCCACCCCGTTCGTCGATGGTCAGGTGCGCGTAGATCGCCACTTGGCCCGCCTCGGGCATGCCGAGTTGCGGGCGGGGGGCGGCGCCTGGGGTGGGGCGCAGAAAGGCGCGCAACGGCTCGACGTCGGCCCGGGCGCGACGTTCGCGGTCGAAGTCGGCGGCGCGCCGTTGCGGATGAGCGCGGACTGGCGTTTCCGCGTGGCGGGGGAAGCCAATCCGAGCTCCGGCCCGGCGTTGACGGTTTCGACGGGTTTCTAAAACAGCGGATTGCAGCGCTCTGCGCCTTCAATCCATCACCGCCTTGCGTTACCGCGGGGCATGGACGTCTATCTCCCGATCGCGAACCTGTCGGTCAACGGGCTGGTGATCGTCCTGCTCGGCGCGGTCACGGGGGTATTGTCGGGTCTGTTCGGGGTCGGCGGCGGGTTCCTGACGACGCCACTACTGATCTTCTACGGCGTGCCGCCGACGGTCGCTGCCGCCTCGGCCGCGAGCCAGGTGACCGGGGCAAGCGTCTCCGGCGTGCTGGCGCACAACCGCCGCGGCGGGGTCGATTACCGGATGGGCATGGTGATGGTCGCCGGCGGCGCGTTCGGCACCGGGATCGGCGCCCTGCTGTTCCGGCTGTTCGAATCGCTCGGTCAGATCGATACTGTGATCAACATCCTTTACGTGTTCCTGCTCGGCACTGTCGGGGCCCTGATGGCGCGCGAGGCGATCCTCACCTGGATCGCCAAGCGCCGCGGAATCGTTCGCCGCGCGGCGCGGCGGCGGCATCACCCGCTGGTCGCCAATCTGCCGTTTCGCTGGCGGTTCTACCGCTCGGGCCTGTACATCTCGCCGCTCGCACCGCTGCTGCTCGGCATGGTCGTCGGCATCCTGACGATGCTGATGGGTGTCGGCGGCGGGTTCATGCTCGTCCCGGCGATGCTGTATATTCTCGGCATGAGCGCGGGCGTGGTGGTCGGCACTTCGCTGTTCCAGATCCTGTTCGTGACCATGGTCTCGACGATGATGCACGCGCTGACCACCAAGGCGGTCGACATCGTGCTCGCGGCGCTGCTGCTGATCGGATCCGTCTCGGGCGCGCAGATCGGTTCGAAGTTCGCCCAGGTGGCGCCGCCCGAATACTTGCGCATGGCGCTTGCGGCAATCGTGCTGGCGGTGGCGCTGGTGATGGCGTTCGGGCTCGGTGTGCGGCCGGGCGAGATCTACACGATCGACCCGCTGTGAGGGTACTGCTGGCCCTCATCGCGCTCCTGCTGCTCTCGGGCCAGAGCGAGCCGATCCTGGTGCCCGAGGTGTCGCAGCACGAGGTGCAGGTGCGGCAGGGCTTCACGGGCACAGAACTGCTGCTGTTCGGCGCGATCCTCGATCCGCGCGGCATTCGGGCCGGGCGCGATTACGACATCGTGGTCGTGCTCAAAGGGCCGACTGAGGCGATTCGGCTGCGTGAGAAGCAGAAGGTTGCGGGCGTGTGGATAAACGCCGACAGCACCGCGTTCCGTTCGGCCCCGTCGTTCTACGCGCTCGCGTCGTCGAAGCCGATCGACCAGATCGTCGATGCGCGCAGCGCGGCGATCTACGAGCTCGGGCTCGACTGGCTGCAACTGTCGCCGATCGGCGTGATCAATCCGGCCGAGCAGGCACGCTTCTCCGCCGGTCTTGTAGACCTGAAACGCCGCCAGCAGCTCTACCAGGAGAATCCCGGCGGGGTCTCGATCAACGAGCAGGTGCTTTACCAGGCGCGCATTTCGCTGCCTTCGAGCGTGAGCACCGGCACCTATACAGCAGAGACCTTCGCCATAGCCCGCGGCCAGGTGATCGCTTCCGCTACTGCCAAGATCGAGGTCCGCAAGCTCGGTTTCGAGCGTTTCGTGGCCGATGCCGCACAGCACTGGAGCCTGCTTTATGGGCTCGCCGCGGTGGTCTTGGCCGTGGGCATGGGGTTGCTCGCGGGCCGTATCTTCTCGCTCGGCTGACCCGTATTTGGGGCGGTTTTGCAAATTGACACGATCTTAACCGTCCGCCGTTAACCCTGCCCGTCCGAGCGGAAGGCAAGGACGCGCCGAGTTCATGACCGAATTGAGCAAGCAGCAGTTCCAGACGTTCCAGCCTGCCCACGCTCCGGCCGATGCCGCGGGCGCGGTGGCGCATGACGGGGCTCACAGGCAGGATAATCCGAGCCTGTCTGAAAATGCCCTCCAGCCGATCGGCGTGGTGCTCGAGATCGGCGGTGCCGGCTCGGTAATCGCGCTCGATCTTCAGCGCCTCAACGAATGCGCGGCGGACGCCGATCCGTCCATCTCGCTGGCCGGCCAGGTCGGCAGCCAGATCAAGATCCGCACCAGCCAGGGCTGGCTGTTGGCGAGCGTGCGCAACCAGAAGCACGATCGGCGCGCGGGCGAGGGCGGCGGGATCGTCGCCCATGTCGACTTCCTGGGTGAAGGCGAGGAAGAGAAGCTCACCAGCAAGATCCACAGCTTTCGCCGCGGCGTTACCCGCTATCCCATCCCCGGCGCGCTGATCTTCCCCGCAACAACCGCCGATTTGAAACAGATCTATGCCTCCGATGGCCGCTCCTCGATTCAGATCGGCACCGTCTATCCGACCAGCGACATCCGCGCCGGCCTTTATGTAGACGCGATGCTCGGCAAGCACTTCGCGCTGCTTGGCTCGACCGGCACCGGCAAGTCGACCAGCGCCGCGCTGATCCTTCACCGCATCTGCGAGATGGCGCCGCAGGGCCACATCGTGATGATCGACCCGCACGGCGAATATTCCGCCGCGTTTCGCAACACCGGGCAGATCTTCGACGTTTCGAACCTGCAGATGCCGTATTGGCTGATGAACTTCGAGGAGCACTGCGAGGTGTTTGTCACCTCGAAGGGCGACGACCGCCAGGCGGACACCGACATTCTCGCCAAGTGCCTGCTCAAGTCGCGCAGCAAGAACCGCATGGCCGAAGCGCTCGGCAAGATCACGGTGGATTCGCCGATCCCCTATCTCCTGTCGGACCTGACCAACATCCTGCAGGACGAGATGGGCAAGCTCGACAAGGCGACGTCGAGCGCGCCGTATATGCGCATCAAGGCCAAGATCGACGAGCTCAAGAGCGACCCGCGCTACCAGTTCATGTTCTCCGGCATGCTGGTCGGCGATACGATGGCCGAGTTCCTCGCCAAGATTTTCCGCATGCCGAGCTCGGGCAAGCCGATCTCGATCGTGGATGTCTCGGGCGTGCCGTCGGACATCACTGCTACCGTGGTTGCGGTGCTCAGCCGGCTGACCTTCGACTTCGCCGTATGGGGCCGGGAGGAGAAACCGCGCCCGATCCTGCTCGTCTGCGAGGAGGCGCACCGCTACGTTCCCAACGAGAAGAACGCCGACGGCAGCTCGGTTGGCCGCATCCTCAGCCGCATCGCCAAGGAAGGCCGCAAGTACGGCATCAGCCTCGGCCTCATCACCCAGCGCCCGTCGGACCTTGCGGAAGGCGTGCTCTCGCAGTGCGGCACGATCATCTCGATGCGCCTCAACAACGAGCGCGACCAGAGCTTCGTCAAGGCGGCGATGCCCGAAGGCTCGCGCGGGTTCCTCGAATCGATCCCGGCCCTGCGCAACCGCGAATGCATCGTGGTGGGCGAGGGTGTGTCGATCCCGATCCGAGTCTCGTTCGATACGCTCGAGGAAGTGAAGCGTCCGGCGTCGGAAGACCCGAGCTTCATCGACCTCTGGCGTCAGTCCGGCGGCGAGGAAGAGGCGGTCATTCGCACCGTCCAGCGCTGGCGCGCACAGAGCAAGTAAGCGCCGCTCCTTACACGTTCGGCGCCAACCTACCGGCGGGTTCGCCGTCGGCCTGCGCTTCCTCCTGCGCTTCCGCCGGCGTTTCGGCGAGGGCGTGTTTGCGCCACCCCGAATAGTTGTAGAACCACCATCCGAGCGCGAGCGCGGCGATCGAGCCGACGGTGAAGCTCCACCAGATCGCATCCGCCCCGAGCCGGCTGTAAGCCAGGAAATAGAACCCGAGGCGCACCGGATAGAGCGCCACGGCGATGATCATCAGCGGGATCCACACCGCGCCGCCGGCGCGCATGGTGGCCGAATAGACCATCGTCACGCCAAACAGCATGAAGCTCCACACCGCGATGAACTGCATGTGCCGCGCCAGCGGCACCGCCGGGCTGTCCGGCCCCAGGAACAACACCAGCGCCGCCCGGTCGAAAGTCAGCAGGATCGCGGTGAGCACGCCGGTCATCAGGAAGTTCACCAGCACGCCCGCGCGGGTGATCTTGTCGAGATCGTCCCACTTCTTCGCGCCGATGAACTGCGCCGCCATCGCACTCACCGCGCCGCCGATCGCCATCGCCGGCATCTGGATGTAGGTGAACAGCTGCATCGATGCGGCGTAGGCGGCGGTCATCAGCAGCCCTTCGCGGTTGACCAGCCCGACCACGATGATGCCCGCCGCGCTCATCACCAGCATCTGCGCGCCCATCGGAACGCCCTTGGTGATGATGTAGCTCATCTCGTCGCGCCGTGGGCGCAAGTAGGCGAGCTCGCTGCCGCGCAGGCGCAAGGGCAGGTCCCTGGCGTAGACGTAGATCAGCATCCCGACGAACGAGAGCAGGCTGGCGGCGATGGTCGATGTTGCCGAACCGGCGATGCCCATCGCGGGGAACGGCCCGAAGCCCGCGATCAGCATCGGATTGAGCACGGTGTCGATCACCACCGTCACCGCCATGAAGATCAGCGGCGTGCGGGAATCTCCCGCGCCGCGCAGCCCCATCGTCAGGATCACCGAGACCATCATGAACGGCATAGAGACGAACATCAGGCGCAGGTAAGTCAACGCGAGCCCGTAAGCGTTGCCCGGCGTCTCCAGCACGTCGAGCAGGGCCGGCGCGGTAAGCCAGCCGAGCAAAGCGATCGCCGCCATCAGCATCGCCGAGAAGCCGACCGCGCTGCCGAACGTGCGCCGCGCGCCGTCGATGTCGCGGGCGCCGAAGCGCTGCCCGATCTTGACCGTGCCGGCCATGCCAAACCCGAAGGCTGCTCCGGCGACGAGGAACATGATGATGTTGGCATTGGCGGTTGCGGCCAGCGCATCCTCGCCGATCAGCCGCCCGACCCAGATCGAATTGATCGTGCCGCTGAGCGATTGGAGGATGTTCGCCATCAGCGTGGGCACCGCGAACAGCATCAGCGTCTTGAGGATCGGCCCTTCGGTCAGGTTGCCGCGCATCTGCCGTTGGTCCGGAGGTCGCGAAGCCATCAAGTCCCCCTGCTGTCGCCGTAGAGCTGGATGTGCAACCGCTTGGACAGAGTCAATCGGTGGTCGAGGCAAAGCTGTGCAAGCCAATGCTCGCGCGCGGCGAGGGTTGCCGCATCGGTGCCTTCGGCCATCAGCCAGATGCGTTGCGGCAGGATGCCGTGACGCCGTGCGAGCGCGAGCACTTCGTCGATGTCGCCCGGTTCGGCGATCACGAACTTGAACACCGCGCGCGGGTCGGTCGCCCAGCGATCGAGCATGCGCGGGATAAGCGCCAGCTCCGCCGGGTTTCCCGAATGCGCGAGCTTGGGGCTGACGGTGTACTGGTCGATCTGGATGTCGAGCGCGGCGGGCGGATCGGCGGTGCCGTTGGTCTCGATTTCGATCGCCATCGGCGGCAGCATGTCGAGCATTCGTGCCAGCGCCGCGCCCTGGAGCAATGGCTCGCCGCCGGTGATGACGAGGCGCGGCATGGCGAGTGCGGCGATGTGCGCTGCGGCGTCTTCCTCGCCCAGGGTGACCTGGTTGGCCTGGCGTTCGTAGGTGACGCCGGAGCGGTGCGGGCGGTTATCGCCATCGAACCGCCAGGTGTAGGCGGTGTCGCACCATTGGCACGCGAGATTGCAGCGAGACAGCCGCACGAACGCGCACGGCTTGCCCTGCGAGGGGCCTTCGCCTTGTAGCGAGGCGAAGATCTCCGGTTCGCCCGGCGTCGTGGCGGCGAGGGTCAGAGGCATGGGCGGATGTTGGAGAGTGACAGGTGTGACACGGTTATAGCGTCGAAAAATGCGCGTGCATGCGTTTGCCCGCAGGCGCTGTGGCGGGGATCGGCTGGGAAGTTGAGCGGCGGGGCATGGCCGTCTGATGGCACGCCGCGCCATGGTAGGAAAACGAAACCTACGCGTGCCCGATCCCGTCGCCCCCTTTTGCTCGTCACGCTCAACGCCCACATGAAACGCCGGACTCGACAGGAGCATTCATGCCGGACACCACTCTCCATAACGCCGCCGATCTTGCTGCGGCCGGCGCCTTTCGCATCGGTGACCGGACGGTAAAACGCATGGGTTACGGCGCGATGCAACTCGCGGGGCCGGGCGTGTTCGGCCCGCCGCGCGATCGCGACGCCGCGATCGCGGTGCTGCATGCCGCGATCGAGGCGGGCGTCGATCACATCGACACCAGCGACTTCTACGGTCCGCATGTCACCAACCAGATCATTCGTGAGGCGCTGCATCCCTATCCAGCGGACCTGACCATCGTGACCAAAGTCAGCGCGAAGCGCGGCCCGGCCGGTGAGTGGCTCCCCGCGATGTCTCCCGACGAGCTGCGGGCGGCGGTCGAAAGCAACCTCGAGAACCTCGGGCTCGAGGCGCTCGACGTGGTCAACCTGCGTTCGATGCACGATGTCCACGGGCCGGCGGAAGGACCGCTCGAAGAGCAGGTGGAGGCGCTCGCGAGGATGCAGCAGGAAGGCCTGATACGGCACGTCGGCCTGTCGAACGTCACTCGCAAGCAGGTCGAGGACGGGCGCGGGATCGTCCCGATCGTGTGCGTCCAGAACCAGTACAACGTCGCCAACCGCGACGATGATGCCCTGATCGACTGGCTGGCGGAGGAGGGCATCGCGTACGTGCCGTTCTTCCCACTCGGCGGGTTCAGCCCGTTACAGTCGCAGGAACTGGACGCGGTCGCGGCGGAAGTGGATGCGAGCCCGATGCAGGTCGCGCTCGCATGGTTGCTGCAGCGCGCGCCCAACGTGCTGCTCATTCCCGGCACCTCGTCGGTTGCTCACCTGGAAGAGAACCTCGCCGCCGCCGCGCTCGAGCTGAGCGAGGAAGCGGTAGCGCGGCTGAACGCGATCGGCGCCTAGCCGAGCCGCGCCAGCGCCGCTTCGAGCCGTTCGACCTCCGCCGCGTGGTGCGCGTGGTCCGCGCGCGCCTTCTCCACCGCTTCGGGTTTGGCCTTCTCGACGAAGCTCGGGTTGGCGAGCCGGCTTTCGAGCGACTTCGCTTCCTTCGCCGCCGCATCGCGCGCCTTGGCGAGGCGAGCTTTCTCGGCCTCGATGTCGATCACGCCTTCGAGCGGGATGAGGAATACATCGTTGCCGGCGGTGATCTGCATTGCCGCGCCCGCGGGCGCAGGTGAGCGATGTACCGCGGAAATGCGCGCCAGCCGGTCGAGCGCGGAGCCGCTGCTTTCCAGCACCTCGGAGGCAAGCTCCGAAGGCGTCTCACAATAGGCTTCGAGCTTCGCGCCGGGGGAGATGCCCAGCTCGTTCTTCGCCCCGCGCAAGTTGCCTGTAAACGCGATCAGCCAATCGATTTCAGCCTTGGCCGCCTTGTCGACCTTCGCGTCAGGCTCGGGCCATTTCGCCAGGATCAGGTCGTAGGGCCGTTCGCCCTGCGCGTGCCACAACTCTTCGGTGATGAAGGGCATGAAGGGGTGGAGCATGACCAGAATCTGGTCGAGCACCCAGCCCGCGACCGCCTTCGTCTCGTCGTCGATCTCGGCCCCCGGGCCGGGTTTGATCAGTTCCAGATACCAGTCGCAGAAGCGGTCCCACACGAAGTGGTAGATCGTGTTGGCGGCGGCGTCGAAGCGCAACTCCGCCATCGCCTTGTCGAGCGCCGCGAGGGTCTCGATAACTTCGCCGACGATCCACTTGTTGACCGCCAGAGTCGCTTCGGGCGCAGCCACGCTGCTCGATGCACCAACCCCGTTCGCCTGGCAGAAACGCGTGGCATTCCAGAGCTTTGTGGCGAAGTTGCGGTATCCCTCGACCCGCGCCTCGTCCATCTTCACGTCGCGGCCCTGGCTTTCCATCGCCGCCATGAAGAATCGCAGCGCGTCGGCGCCGAACTTGTCGATCAGCAGCAGCGGATCGACCACGTTGCCCTTGGACTTGGACATCTTCTGCCCGTCCGCCGCGCGCACGAGGCCGTGGAGGTAGAGCCGCTTCCACGGCACCTCCTCCATGAAATGCATCCCCTGCATCGCCATCCGCGCGTCCCAGAAGAACAGGATGTCGAAGCCGGAGATGAGGAGGTCGTTCGGGTAATGGCGTGCGACCAGCGGCGCGTCTTCATCGGGCCAGCCGAGCGTGGCAAACGGCCACAGCGCAGAGGAGAACCAGGTGTCGAGGACGTCGGGATCGCGATCGAGTTTGACCATCAGGCCGTGCTGGGTTTCCG
>CAYNXB010000039.1:0-24463 GCA_964401045.1 uncultured Sphingomonadaceae bacterium
TGCTGCCCGACGCGACCGCCATTCTCGGCGCGATCGACGTGGTGTTCGGGGAGTGCGACCGGTGAGCCGCCTTGAAACCGCCGAACAGATGATCGCGCATTACAACGCACAGGACGCCGACGCTTATGTCGCGCTGATGACCGACGATGCCTGTGAAGCCGGCTATCGCGGCGCGGTGGTGCGCGAAGGCAAGGAAGGCGTGCGCGAAGGACTCAACAAGATGTTCGCCGAATTCCCTGAGAACCGCGCCGAGATCGTCACCGGCTACGAACTCGGCGAGTTCGCCGTGCTGCACGAAAAGGTCTGGCGCTCGAACGCGTCCGAGCCGTTCGAGGTGGTGAGCGTCTATTCGTTCAACGGCGACAAGTGTTCGCGCGTGGAGTTCATCCGCTAATGGCTGCGCGTAGCATCGCTCCCGATACGCCCGAGCTGCGCACGCGCTGGGGCGCGTTCGCGTTCAGCAAGGCGTGGGAGAAGAAGGCGAAGGAAGCCGTCGCGCGCTATCCTGAGGGTCGGCAGCGGAGCGCAGTGATGGCGTTGCTCGACTATGCCCAGCGGCAGGTCGGCGAAGAGACGAATACCCAGGGCTGGCTGCCGATCCCCGTGATCGAATATGTCGCCCGCTATCTCGACATGCCTGTAATCCGCGTGCTCGAGGTCGCGACGTTCTACTTCATGTACAACCTCGTGCCGGTCGGCCGCTTCCACGTGCAGGTATGCGGCACCACGCCGTGCATGTTGCGCGGTTCGGACGACCTGCTCGACGCCTGCTACAAGCGCGGGATGAAGAAGGGCCATACCACCGAGGATGGCTTGTGGACCCTCACCGAAGTCGAGTGCATGGGCAGCTGCGCGACGGCGCCGATGGTCCAGATCAACGACGACAATTACGAGGACCTGACCGCGGAACGGCTCGATACCGTGCTCGATGCGCTCGCGGCGGGCCAGCAGCCGAAGACCGGGACGCAAGAGCCCGGTCGCCACACCTGTGAGCCGTCGGGCGGGCCGACCACCCTCAAGGAAATGGTCGGCGAGAACCACGACTATCGGGGCCAATGGTCGTGAACGGCAAGCTTCTATTAGGCCTCGGGGCGCTGCTTTTCGCGTGTGGCCTTGTGGCCGCGCTTTATGGTCGCTTCGAGCTTACCGCGGTGCTCGCGGCGTTCGGCGGTGCGGCAGTCGCTTGGGGCGCCGGGCTACGAAAGAGCCTGCGATGAGCATCGCCACGATCATCATCGCGCTGATCCTGGTGTTCATCGCCTGGAAGGTGCTGACCGGCTTGCTCAAGGTTGGTGCAATCGTGCTGGTGATCGCGCTGGCCGTCTATTTCCTCGCGCAGGGCGGGTTCTGATGCTCGACGATAAGGATCGCATCTTCACCAACGTCTACGGCTTCCAGGACTGGGGCCTGAAGGCGGCACAATCGCGTGGCGACTGGGACGACACCAAGGCGCTGCTCGCACGCGGGCAGGACGCGATCATCGAGGAAGTGAAAGCTTCCGGCCTGCGCGGTCGCGGCGGCGCCGGTTTCCCGACCGGGCTAAAGTGGTCGTTCATGCCCAAGGAAAGCAAGGACGGGCGGCCGAGCTTCCTGGTCATCAACGCCGACGAGTCCGAGCCCGGATCGTGCAAGGACCGCGAGATCATCCGCCACGATCCGCACAAGCTGGTCGAAGGCGCTCTCGTCGCCGGCTTCGCGATGCGCGCGCGCGCGGCATATATCTACATTCGTGGCGAATACATCCGTGAGGGCGAGACGCTGTTCGCCGCCGTTGCCGAGGCCTACGACGCCGGCCTTCTGGGCAAGAACGCGTGCGGATCGGGCTACGATTTCGACGTATTCGTCCACCGCGGCGCGGGCGCCTACATCTGCGGCGAAGAGACCGCGATGATCGAGAGCCTCGAGGGCAAGAAGGGCCAGCCGCGGCTCAAGCCCCCGTTCCCGGCGGGCGCGGGCCTCTACGGCTGCCCGACCACGGTCAACAATGTCGAATCGATCGCGGTGGTGCCGACGATCCTGCGGCGCGGCGCGTCTTGGTTCGGCAGCTTCGGGCGTGAGAACAACAAGGGCACCAAGCTGTTCCAGATCAGCGGGCACGTGGAAAAGCCCTGCGTGGTCGAGGAGGCGATGAGCATCCCGTTCCGCGAGCTGATCGAGAAGCACTGCGGCGGCATTCGCGGCGGTTCGGACAACCTGCCCGCCGTCATCCCCGGCGGCGCGTCCGTCCCGCTGGTTCCCGGCGCCATGATGATGGATGTGCCGATGGATTTCGACGGCTGCAAGGACGTCGGTTCCGGCCTCGGCACCGCCGCGTTGATCGTGATGGACAAGTCGACCGACATCGTCCGCGCGATCAGCCGCCTGAGCTACTTCTACAAGCACGAGAGCTGCGGCCAGTGCACCCCGTGCCGCGAAGGCACCGGCTGGATGTGGCGCGTGATGGAGCGGCTGCGCACCGGCGACGCGGCGATCGAGGAAATCGACGCGCTCTACGAGGTGACCAAGCAGGTTGAAGGCCACACCATCTGCGCGCTCGGCGACGCCGCCGCGTGGCCGATCCAGGGCCTGCTCAGGCACTTCCGTCCCGAGCTGGAGCGCCGCATCGCGGAGCGCCAGGGGCGTGAGCTGGAAGCGGCCGAGTGAAGCTGGCGCTCGCTGTGATCGCCGTCACAGCGATGGTCAGCGTTTCATGTGCCGCTTCCGCACAGGATACCTACAAACCCACCGGCTCGCGCATCGGACGGCCCGCGCCGGTCGTGACGCCGAACAGTTCGAACCTTTCGAATGAGGAGGGTGCGCGCCGGATGACCGACGACTTCGCGTCGTGCATCTATCGGAAGAGCAAGAACTCGGTGAACGCCGCGTTGGCTTTGCGGCCGGATTCGAAGGAAGCGAACGCCGCGCTCGGCAGGCTCGTTCGCGACGATTGCTACGCCGCCAACGCTTCCCTTAGCATTCCACAGTCGCTGCTACGCGGGGCGCTGTTCCGGGCAAAGCTCTTGACCGAATTCGGGGGGAAGGACGTCGCGTTGGCTCCTGAGCCAGTCGATTACACACAGTTCGTTCCGAGCCCGCTCCAGTCCGAGGACCGATCGTATGTCGCGTTTGGCGATTTCGCCGATTGCGTGGTTCGCGCCGACTTGGACGGCGCGCGCAAGTTCGTCGAGCCGGATGCCGGGAGCGAGGTCGAGACTCAAGCGCTGAACGCGCTCATCCCCAAGCTCGGGCCATGTCTCACCAATGGGCTGGAAATCACCTTCAGCAAATCCGTGCTTCAGGCGCTTCTCGCGGAGGCGATCTATCACGAGACGGCCGCTGCGGCCCTAGAAAATCCTCCGACTGAGGCGGCGCAGAAGCTTCCGCAAGGCGCCTAGACGCGCAAGCTGGAAGCGGCGGAATAGCTCTCCCGCACCGACTCCGCGCTTGCCGATCGGGCGATGCGTGATAGCCTTGTTTCATCTGAAACTGTCGCGGGGAGAGCCGCAATGACAAAGTATGTTGGATTGATCGCGGCCGGGCTGCTGGTTTCGACCGGGACGATTGGGCCGGCGCTGGCCCAGAGCTCGGTAGTTGGCGGGGTTAGTGCAGGCGTCGTCACCCCCGATACCAATTATAATCGCCAGACTTACAGCCAATTCCGCGACCAGGTGGATAACCACCACGTCCATGATGCCGCCAGTCCGGCGGGCATCCATGCGAACGCGGGCAAGATCGCGGAATGCATCACCCGGCGCAGCGGCGACAAGGCGAGTGACTTGCTCGGCGGCGGCCTGACCGGGGATGCTGATTACCAACGTCTCGGAAAGGCGCTCAACGGCAAGCTCAGGAGCTGCACCAGTGGTGACGCCAGCGCCACCGCGAGCGCCATCAGCGGCGTCCTCGCCGAGCAGTTGCTCGCGCTCAAGGCGCCCACTTTCTCGGATCGCGCCATCGGGGTATCCGAAAACGACGCGCAGGCGTTTTACGGTGATCTCGGCGGACGGGTCACATTTGACAACATTGCCGGCTGTCTGGCGGTCTATTCGCCCGGGCTGACCTACAAGCTGGTCCAGACCGAAGCCGGATCGGATGCGGAAACCGCGGCGCTCAACGCGTTGTTCGCCCAGACGCCGGAGTGCAAGATGTCCACTCCGCCGACCAGCATGGTTCCGGCGCCGACACAGCGAGCCGCGCTGGCGACCGCGCTCTACGAATGGACCGTTCGCCAGTCCTAAAGCCATACTGGCGGGCGTGACCGCGCGCCCGCCAGTGTTTTTCTCGTAATTTTGGTCCTCGCGCCCCTCGACGCGCACGGCTGTGCGTCCTAAGGGCGCTGGCACACGCGGAATCGGTTGATCTCTCAATGCCCAAGCTCACCGTCGACGGACAGGAAATCGAGGTTCCGGCTGGTGCCACCGTGCTCCAGGCGTGTGAGCTCGCGGGCAAGGAAATCCCGCGCTTCTGCTATCATGAGCGGCTGAGCATCGCCGGCAATTGCCGGATGTGCCTGGTGGAGGTGAAGCCCGGGCCACCCAAGCCGCAGGCGAGCTGCGCGCTGCCCGCCGCCGACGGCCAGGAAATCCGCACCGACAGCGAGATGGTCAAGAAGGCGCGGGAAGGGGTGATGGAGTTCCTCCTCATCAACCACCCGCTCGATTGCCCGATCTGCGACCAGGGCGGCGAATGCGACCTGCAGGACCAGGCGATCGCCTACGGCCGGGGCGCCTCGCGCTACCAGGAAAACAAGCGCGCGGTGACCGAGAAGTACATGGGCCCGCTGATCAAGACGATCATGACCCGGTGCATCCACTGCACCCGCTGCGTGCGCTTCTCCGAGGAAGTCGCGGGCGTCGACGAGATCGGCGCGCTCCATCGCGGCGAGGACATGCAGATCACCACTTACCTCGAGCATGCCGCCAAGCATGAGATGAGCGCCAACGTGATCGACCTGTGCCCGGTCGGTGCGCTCACCAGCCGGCCCTACGCGTTCGAAGCGCGGCCGTGGGAATTGAAGAAGACGCTGTCGATCGACGTCAGCGACGCGACCGGCGCCAATATCCGCCTAGACAGCCGCGGGCGCGAAGTGATGCGCGCGCTGCCGCGCAACAACGACGAGGTCAACGAAGAGTGGATCTCGGACAAGGCGCGCTACCAGGTCGATGGGCTGACCCGCCGGCGGCTCGACAAGGTGTGGATTCGCAAGCGCGGCAAGCTGGTGCAGGCGAACTGGAACGACGCGTTCGGGAAGATCGCCGCCACCAAGCCGGGCGGCAGCATCGCCGCGATCGCCGGGGATCTGCTCGATTGCGAGACGATGTTCGCCGCGAAGAAGCTGCTCGCCGCATGCGGATCGACCCTGATCGAGAGCCGCCAGACCGGGATGGACTACCCGACCGGCAACCTCGCGGCGGTCAACTTCAATTCGACCTTCGCAGGGATTGAGACCGCCGACGCGATCCTGATCGTGGGCAGCCATGTCCGCTGGGAAGCGCCGTCGGTCAACGTGCGGATCAAGAAAGCGGTCAAGCGCGGCGCCAAGGTGTTCGTCGTCGGGCCGCAGTGGGAAACGACTTATGCCGCCGAGTTCCTCGGTGACGATGTCGGCGTGCTCGGCAAGCTGCCCAAGCATGTCGGCGAGGCGATGGCGAGGGCCGAGCGTCCGGCGGTGATCGTCGGCGGCGGCGGGATCGGCGCCGGCGCGCTCGATCCGGCGCTGGCGTTGGCGAAGACGTGGAAGCTGGTCCGCACCAATGACTCTGGCGCCTGGAACGGCTTCAACGTGCTGCACTTCTCCGCCGCGCGGATGGGCGCGCTGATGCTCGGGTTCGCGCAGAAGGGCGGGATCAAGGATATCGCCGCTGCTGCGCCCAAGGTGCTGCTGGCGCTCGGAGCCGATGAGGTCGACTTCGCCGCCTTCAAGGACAGCCTCAAGGTCTACATCGGCCACCACGGCGACAAGGGCGCGCACGCCGCCGACATCATCCTCCCCGCCGCCGCCTACAGCGAGAAGGACGGGACTTACGTCAACACCGAAGGGCGCGTGCAGTTCGCCGAGAAAGCGGTCTTCGCTCCGGGCGACGCGCGCGAGGACTGGACCGTGTTGCGCGCGCTGGCCGACGCGCTCGGCGTCTCGGTCGGGTTCGACAGCTTCGCGCAGTTGCAAGCCGCGATGATTGCCGAAGTGCCGGCACTGGGCGAGGAAGGGCTGGCGGATTACGGCTCGACGCTTCCCGCTGGCGGGGGGGCGGCCAAAAGCAAGTCGGGTGGCACGATCGGCTATCCGATCAAGAATTTCTACCTCACCAACCCGATCGCCCGCGCCAGCGTGGTGATGCAACGCTGCTCGGCTGAGCTGCTCCACGGTGAGAGCCTCGCGGAGGCGGCGGAATGAGCGATGTTCGACTGGTTGGACGACCTAATATTCGCTCTGTTGCCTCCGAAAGCGCAGACGGGGTGTCTCATTGTCGTGGTGTTGGCCATCGCCGGAGCCGCCGTCTGGGCGCGGGCCGAGGGCTGGTGATCCGATGACCGCCCTCTTCGAATCATGGGGCATGGAGCACGGCTGGGCGTGGTTCATCGCCACGATCGCCGGCATCCTGCTCATCGCGCTGCCGCTGATGCTGGCGGTGGCGATGATCATCTACGCCGACCGCAAGATCTGGGCGGCGATGGCGCTGCGGCGCGGGCCCAACGTGGTCGGGCCGTTCGGCCTGCTGCAGAGCTTCGCCGATGGCCTGAAGGTGTTCCTGCAGGAAACGATCATTCCCTCGGCGGCGAACAAGGGCCTGTTCCTGATCGCGCCCATTGTCACCTTCACCGTGGCGCTGATGGCGTGGGCGGTGATCCCGTTCAATTCGGGCGCCGTGCTGGCGGACATCAACGTCGGCCTGCTCTACATCCTCGCGGTCAGTTCGCTGGGCGTTTACGGGGTGGTCGTCTCGGGCTGGGCGTCGAATTCGAAATACCCGTTCTTCAGCGCGATGCGCGCGGCTGCTCAGATGATTTCCTATGAAGTCTCGATCGGCTTCATCATCATCTGCGTGGTGCTGTGGGCGGGCAGCTTCAACATGAACGCGATTGTCGAGGCGCAGCGCGGCCACGGGTTCGGGATCGTCAACGGGTTCTTCTTCAACCTGCTGTTGTTCCCGATGTGGGTGGTGTTCCTGATCTCGAGCATGGCCGAGACGGCGCGCACGCCGTTCGACCTGACCGAGGCCGAAAGCGAGCTCGTCGCCGGCTACCAAACCGAATATTCGTCGATGAGCTTCGCGCTGTTCTGGCTCGGCGAATACGCCAACGTGCTGCTGATGTGCGCGCTCAACGCGACGCTGTTCTTCGGCGGCTGGCTGCCGCCGATCGAATGGGCGCCGCTCTACTGGATCCCCGGCTGGCTGTGGCTGTTCGCCAAGATCGGGTTCTTCTTCTTCGTATTCAGCTGGGTGAAGGCGACCGTCCCGCGCTATCGCTATGACCAGCTGATGCGGCTCGGATGGAAGATATTCCTGCCGCTCTCTCTGTCATTCGTGGTGCTGGTCTCGGGGTATCTGATGCTGACGAGGTACGGCGCATGACCATCGCGCAACTGATCAAATCGTTCACCCTTTGGGAGTTCGTGAAGGCGCACGCCCTCACGCTGAAGTACTTCTTCAAGCCCAAGGCGACGATCAACTATCCGTTCGAGAAGAACCCGCTTAGCCCCCGTTTCCGTGGAGAGCATGCGTTGCGCCGCTATCCCAACGGCGAAGAGCGCTGCATCGCGTGCAAGCTGTGCGAGGCGGTGTGTCCGGCGCTGGCGATCACCATCGAGAGCGAACCGCGCGACGACGGCAGCCGCCGCACCACGCGCTACGATATCGACATGACCAAGTGCATCTACTGCGGCTTCTGCCAGGAAGCGTGCCCGGTGGATGCGATCGTCGAAGGGCCGAACTTCGAGTTCACCACCGAAACGCGCGAGGAGCTGCTCTACGACAAGGCGAAACTGCTGGCCAACGGGGACAAGTGGGAGCGGGCGATCGCCGCAAACCTTGAAGCCGATGCGCCCTATCGCTAGGCGCCGCGCGTTCTCATGATCCAGGTCCTCGCCTTTTACCTCTTCGCCGCTCTTACCGTGCTCTCCGGAGTGTTCGTAATCATGGCGCGCAACCCGGTGCATTCTGTGCTCTGGCTGATCGTGGCGTTCTTCAACGCCGCTGGCCTGATGGTGCTGGTGGGAGCCGAGTTCATCGCGATGCTGCTGGTGATCGTCTACGTCGGTGCGGTCGCGGTGCTGTTCCTGTTCGTGGTGATGATGCTCGACATCGATTTCGCCGAGCTGCGCGCCGGGTTCGTCAAGAATTTCCCGCTCGGGATTCTCGTCGCGCTGGTGCTGCTGGGTGAGCTGGTGCTCGGCATCGGCGCATATCAGGCGGGCAAGCTCGATCTTGGCATTCCCGCCGGAGATGCCGCGCCGCTGGTCGGGCGCAGCAATATCGAGAGCATCGGCGCGCTGCTCTACGGCAAGTACCTGTTCCTGTTCGAGAGCGCGGGAATCATCCTGCTGGTGGCGATGATCGGCGCGATCGTGCTCACGATCCGCGAACGCAAGGATACCCGCCCGCAGAACGTTTCTAAGCAGAACGCCCGCCGGCCGGAGGACGCCACCGTCAACATGCGGCCCGAAATCGGGAAGGGCGTGCAGCTATGATCGGCATCGAACACTACGTCGTCGTCAGCTCGATCCTGTTCGTGCTCGGCGTGCTCGGCATCTTCCTCAACCGCAAGAACGTGATCGTGATCTTGATGGCGATCGAGCTGATCCTGCTGGCGGTGAACATCAACCTCGTCGCGTTCAGTGCCTTCCTGCACGATCTCACGGGCCAGATCTTCGCGATGTTCGTGCTCACCGTTGCGGCGGGCGAGGCGGCGATCGGGCTCGCGATCCTGGTCACCTACTTCCGTCGCCGCGGCACGATCGCGGTCGACGACGTCAACCGGATGAAGGGATAACGTGACCTCCATCCTCGTCATCGTGTTCGCGCCGCTGATCGCGGCGATCGTCGCCGGGTTCGGTAACCGCTTCATCGGCAATTTCGCTGCCAAGCTGGTGACGACCGCCGGCCTGTTCCTTGCCTGCGCGCTGAGCTGGCCGATCTTCCTCACCTACCTTGGCGGCGACGTGCCGGCGACGGTGACGCCCGTCCTCCAGTGGGTCCATTCGGGCACGCTGACGTTCGATTGGGCGCTGCGGATCGATACCCTGACAGCGGTGATGCTGGTGGTGGTGACGACTGTCTCGGCGCTCGTCCACCTCTACTCCTGGGGCTATATGGACGAGGATCCGGACCAGCCGCGGTTCTTCGCATACCTCTCGCTGTTCACCTTCGCGATGTTGATGCTCGTGACGGCGGACAACCTGGTGCAGATGTTCTTCGGCTGGGAAGGCGTCGGCCTCGCGAGCTACCTGCTGATCGGGTTCTGGTTCAGGAAGCCAAGCGCCAACGCCGCGGCGATCAAGGCGTTCGTGGTCAACCGCGTGGGCGACCTGGGCTTCATGCTCGGCATCTTCGGCACGTTCCTGGTGTTCCAGACCACCTCGATCCCGGCGATCCTTGAGGCCGCGCCCGGCATGGCCGGCAGCACGATCACCTTCCTCGGCATGCGGCTCGACACGATGTCGATCCTGTGCATTCTTCTTTTCATCGGCGCGATGGGCAAATCGGCGCAGCTCGGCCTCCACACCTGGCTGCCGGACGCGATGGAAGGCCCGACCCCGGTCTCTGCGCTGATTCACGCCGCGACAATGGTCACCGCCGGCGTGTTCATGGTCTGCCGCCTGTCCCCCATGTTTGAGACCGCGCCCGCCGCACTGGCGATGGTGACCGTCGTGGGCGCCGCGACCTGCTTCTTCGCCGCGACGATCGGCACTACCCAGTGGGATATCAAGCGGGTGATCGCCTATTCGACCTGCTCTCAGCTCGGCTACATGTTCTTCGCCGCCGGCGTCGGGGCTTACGGGGCGGCGATGTTCCACCTGTTCACCCACGCGTTCTTCAAGGCGCTGCTGTTCCTCGGCGCGGGCAGCGTGATCCACGCGATGCACCACGAGCAGGACATGCGCTACTACGGCGCGCTGTATAAGAAGATTCCCTGGACTTTCGCCGCGATGATGGCCGGCACGCTGGCGATTACCGGCGTGGGGATCCTCGACGTGTTCGGGTTCGCCGGTTTCTATTCCAAGGATTCGATCCTCGAGGCGGCTTATGCGCGCGGCACCGAGCTATCGCAGTTCGCGTTCTGGGCCGGGTCGATCGCAGCGCTGCTGACGAGCTTCTATTCGTGGCGTCTGGTGTTCCTGACCTTCTTCGGAAAGCCGCGCTGGATCGAGAGCGAGCACATCCAGCACGCGGTGCATGATGGGCATGGGGGCGACCACCACGACGATCCGTCCGAGGAGCATGGCGACAGCGCGCATGCCGATGTCCATCCGCACGAAGGCACCGGCGGCTATCACCCGCACGAGAGCCCGTGGACGATGCTGGCGCCGCTCGGCCTGCTGTCGCTCGGCGCGATTTTCGCCGGCTTCGTATTCGCGCCCGCGTTCATCAACGGCGAGACGTTCTGGAACGGCGCGGTGTTCTACAACGAAGGCCTGATCCACGCGATGCACGGCGTGCCGCTGTGGGTGAAGCTCTCGGCGACGATCGCGATGGTGATCGGCTTCCTGATCGCGTTCCAGGGCTACATGCGCGACACCTCGCTTCCGGGCAAGATCGCCGAGCAGCTCGGGCCGGTGTACCGCTTCGTGTTCAACAAGTGGTATTTCGACGAGCTCTATAACCTGATCTTCGTCAAGCCGGCATTTTGGCTCGGCCGTCAGTTCTGGCAGCGCGGCGACGTCGGGATCATCGACCGCTTCGGCCCGAATGGTGCCGCGTGGGTGGCCGTGCAGGGTGCTTCGCTCGCGAAGCGGGTGCAGTCTGGTTATCTGTATTCTTACGCGCTGGTGATGCTCCTCGGCCTCGTCGCGGCGATCAGTTGGGTGATGGCCTGAGATGGGCGGCTTTCCGATCCTTTCGTTGATGCTGCTGGTGCCGCTGCTCGGCGGCGCGGCCTGCCTGATCGCGACCGAAAAGCAGGCGCGGTGGATCGCGCTCGGCGCGACGCTGATCGACTTCGCGCTCGGCCTCGCGCTGTGGGCTAACTACGACATTGGCGGCGCGCAGTGGCAGTTCACCGAACGTGCGCCGATCTTCGCCGGTTTCCAATGGGCGCTCGGCATCGATGGTATCGCGCTGATGCTGATCGTACTCAGCGTGTTCCTGATGCCGATCTGCATCCTCGCCAGCTGGCAGGGGATCACCAAGCGCGTCGGCGAATACATGGCGACCTTCCTGCTGATGGAAACGCTGATGATCGGCGTGTTCGCAGCGCAGGATCTCTACCTGTTCTACATCTTCTTCGAAGCCGGCCTGATCCCGATGTACCTGATCATCGGCGTGTGGGGCGGGGACAACCGCATATACGCGGCGTATAAGTTCTTCCTCTACACGCTGCTCGGATCGGTGCTGATGCTGATCGCGATGCTGTGGATGGTGAACGAGGCCGGCACCACCGACATTCCAACGTTGATGGCCTACGACTTCCCGCCGGGCGCACAGACGTGGCTGTTCCTCGCCTTCTTCGCCAGCTTCGCGGTCAAGATGCCGATGTGGCCGTTGCACACCTGGCTGCCCGACGCGCACGTGCAGGCGCCGACCGCGGGCTCGGTAATCCTGGCGGGCGTGCTGCTGAAGATGGGCGGCTATGGCTTCATCCGCTTCAGCCTGCCGATGTTCCCCGAGGCTTCGAGCCAGTTCGTGTGGCTGATCTGGGGTCTGAGCATGGCCGCGGTCGTGATCACCAGCCTGATCGCTCTGGTCCAGCACGACATGAAGAAGCTGATCGCCTATTCCTCGGTCGCGCACATGGCGATCGTCACTATCGGGCTGTTCGCATTCAACGTGCAGGGGCTCGAGGGTGCGATGGTGGTGATGCTGAGCCACGGCCTCGTTTCGGGCGCGCTGTTCCTGTGCGTCGGCGTGATCTACGACCGGCTCCATACGCGTGAGATCGCCCGTTACGGCGGCCTTGCTATCAACATGCCGTACTACGCGCTGTTTTTCATGCTGTTCACGATGGCGTCGGTGGGCCTGCCGGGCACCAGTGGGTTCGTTGGCGAGTTCCTGAGCCTTGCGGGCATCTATCAGGTCGATACCTGGGTGACGGCGGTCTGCGCGACCGGCATCATCCTCGGCGCGGCCTACATGCTCTATCTCTACTGGCGTGTAGTGTTCGGTGTGCAGAAGAACGCCGACGCCGCCGCTATGCCTGACCTGAGCCTGCGCGAATGGTGCATGCTGCTGCCGATCGCGCTCAGCGTGCTGTGGATGGGCGTCTATCCCGAGAGCTTCCTGGCGCCGATGCGCAAAGACATTGCCGCGCTCGAAGCGCGCGTGTTGCGCGCCGCGCCGGAAGGCGATGCACGCCTCGCGCCGGGCACGGGCCGGCCGCCCGCGAACGAAATGGGCCATCACGAGGCCAATGCCGAAGGCGCTGAAGCGCCGGCCACGGAGGGGGCGCACTGATGGAATTCGCCACCTCGCTCACTCTGATCGCGCCCGAGATCCTGCTCAGCCTTTCGGGGCTCGCGCTGCTGCTCGTCGCCGGCTGGGCCGGCGATAAGGCGGCGAGTTGGATCAGCATTGCGGCATGCTTCGTGATCGGCGCGTGCTTCTTCATGGTCGCGCCCTCGGTTTGCGGAGCAGCGACCGGACCGGACACATCGGCGTTCATGGGCCAGTTCCGAGCCGATGGTTTCGCCGGGCTTGCCAAGCTGATGATCTACGCTGCATCCGGTGCCGCGCTGGTCGTCGCACCCAGGTTCTTCGGCCGCGTCGGAGCGATGCGGGCCGAGTATCCGGTGCTGATCCTGTTCGCCACGCTCGGCATGTCGACCATGGTTTCGGCGACGGACCTGATGACGCTCTACATCGGGCTCGAACTCAACAGCCTCTCGGCCTACATCCTCGCCGCCTTCCTGCGCGACGACGAACGTTCGTCGGAAGCCGGGCTCAAGTACTTCGTCCTCGGCGCGCTTGCTTCTGGCATCCTGCTGTTCGGTATGAGCCTGACATACGGCTTCACCGGCACGACCAGCTTCGACGGCATCCGTGCGGCGCTGGATGGCGATCTCGCCACGGGCGCGTTGTTCGGGCTGATCTTCGTGCTCGCCGGCCTGGCGTTCAAGATCAGTGCGGTTCCCTTCCACATGTGGACTCCGGACGTCTACGAAGGCGCGCCGACCCCCGTGACGATGTTCTTCGCCACCGCGCCGAAGGTCGCGGCGATTGCCCTTACCGCGCGGGTCGCGGTCGAGGCATTCGGGCTACAGACGGATGCCTGGCGGCAGATTGTGATCTTTGCCGCGCTCGCCTCTATCGTCGTGGGCGCGCTCGGAGCGATCGGGCAGGCGAACATCAAGCGTCTGCTCGCCTATAGCTCGATCAACAACGTCGGCTTCATCCTCATTGGCCTCGCTTGCGCTACTGCCGACGGCGTAAGCGCGATGCTCGTCTACCTTGCGATCTACGTCGCGATGACGGTCGGCAGCTTCATCTGCGTGCTGATGATGAAGGATGCGGACGGCGCTCCGCTCGAAGCGATTTCCGATCTCGGCGGCCTTTCGCGCACGCGGCCCATGCTGGCGTTGTGCTTCGCGATCCAGATGTTCAGCCTCGCGGGGATTCCGCCGCTGTTCGGGTTCTGGGGCAAGTTCGTCGTGTTCCAGGCCGCAGTCCGCGCCGATCTCGTAGCGCTTGCGTTCCTCGGCATCGCCGCCAGCGTGATCTCGGCGTTCTACTACATCAAGATCGTCAAGGTGATGTACTTCGACGAGCCCGCGAACACGATTCAGGGCAAGAGCGACTGGGCGCACTGGACGCTGCTCGGCATCGCCAGCGTGGCCGTGTCGCCGCTCGGCTACTTGCTGACGATCTGGCTCGGCCGGCTCGCGGACGGCGCCGCTGCGGCGCTGTTCCTCACCGCTTGATCCGGACCGTATCCGAAACCGGATCGACCAACGCCGACCTCGCCGCGCAGTTGCGCGCGGGGGAAGCGCTCGCCGAAGGATATTGGCTGGTCGCCGACCGCCAGGCCGGTGGGCGCGGGCGGCAGGGGCGTGTGTGGGAAGGCGGCGCGGGCAATTTCATGGGCTCGACAATCGTCAGGCGCGGGCAAGGCGATCCGCCAGCGCAGACTCTGGCGTTCGTCGCCGGGCTCGCGGTGATCGAGGCCTTGCGCCCGCACTGCGATGGCCTACGCCTCAAGTGGCCCAACGATGTGCTCCTTGGCGGCGGCAAGCTCGCGGGCATCCTGCTCGAAGCCGAGGGTGATGCGGTGATCGTCGGGATCGGAGCCAACCTCGCCGTCGCGCCGCCGGTCGCCGATCGGCCGGTCGCCCGCTTGCCGCAACCGGTGGCGCGCGACACGTTCGCGGAGCAACTCGCGCAATGCTTCGCTGGGCAGGTCGCTCGCTGGCGCACATACGGCGTCGAGCCGTTGCTCACCCGCTGGAGCGCCGCCGCCCATCCGCTGGGCGAGATGCTGTCAGTGCACGAGCCTGGCGGTGCGCGTCTTTCAGGCAGGTTCGGCGGGCTAGACCCGGACGGCGCGCTGCTGCTGCGCTTGGCGGATGGGTCGGTAAGTGCCATTCACGCTGGCGACGTGACGATCGAAGGACAATGACGATGCTTCTCGCCGTCGATGTCGGAAATACCAATGTCGTGTTCGCCCTGTTCGATGGCGGCGCGATCCGCACCCGCTGGCGCATTGCCACCGATCCGCGCCGGACCGCCGACGAATATGCGGTGTGGCTGATGCAACTGATGGAGATCGAGGGCATCGATCGGGCGCAGGTGAGCCAGGTGATCGTCTCGACCGTGGTCCCGCGCGCGCGTCACAACCTCGAAGTGCTCGCCGAGAAATATTTCGGCACCCCCACGCTGATCGCGGGCGAGGGTGCCGCCGGGTGGGGCTTCGAGATAGACGTTGACGATCCGAGTTCGCTCGGTGCCGATCGCGCGGTGAATGCCATCGCCGCCCACGCCGCCCATCAAGGCGACCTTATTCTGGTCGACTTCGGCACCGCGACCACCCTCGACGTGGTCGATTTCAGCGGCGCTTACAAAGGCGGGATCATCGCTCCGGGGATCAATCTTTCGCTGGAGGCGCTCGTCAACAACACGGCCAAGCTGCCACGCATCGCCATTGAGGCACCGCATTCGGACAGTGTGATCGGCCGCAACACCGGGGACCAGATGCTGATCGGCGCGTTCTGGGGCTATGTCGCGATGATCGAAGGGCTGGTCGTCCGCCTGCGCGCTGAGATCGGCCGCCCGGCCAAGGTAATCGCGACCGGCGGGCTGGCGATCCTGTTTCAGGAGCACACCCGCATATTCGATGCCGTCGATGCCGATTTGACCCTCAACGGCCTTGCGATCTTGGCAGAAAGAGCCTCTGCAAAATCCTGATGAAAAACGATTTCACCCCAGAAGATGAATTGCTGTTCCTGGCCCTCGGCGGCTCCGGGGAGATTGGCATGAACGTCAATCTCTACGGTTGCCGCGGACAGTGGTTGATGGTGGATCTCGGCATGAGCTTCGGATCGAACGAATACCCTGGCACCGAGCTGCTGTTTGCCGATCTCGAATTCATTGAGGACCGCGCGGATGACCTTATCGGGATCGTACTGACCCACGCGCACGAGGACCATATTGGCGCGGTGCCGTATTTCGCCGCGGAGCTGGGGGTGCCGCTCTATGCCACACCGTTCACCGCCGATCTGGTGCGGCGCAAGCTCGAGGAAGCCGGCCTTGTCGGCGAGATCGAGTTGAACGTGATAGATCGCGAGCACGGCAAGCTCGACCTCGGCCCGTTCACGATCGAGTACGTGCCGCTCGCGCACTCGATTGCCGAGGGCAACGCGCTGGTGATCGATACGCCGCACGGGCGGGTGTTTCACACCGGCGACTGGAAGCTCGACGATGAGCCGCTGGTCGGCTTCCCGGCGACCGAGGAAGATCTGACCAAGATCGGCGATCAAGGCGTGCTCGCGCTGGTGTGCGATTCAACCAACGTGTTCAATCCGCAGGCTTCCGGCTCCGAAGGCGCGGTTTATCGGGGCCTGCTCGAGGAATTACGCCGCCATGACGGCAAGCGCGTGGTGGTGACCACCTTCGCCTCGAACGTTGCGCGGTTGCAGACGCTCGGCCGCATCGCCGGGGAAACCGGCCGTCGGGTGTGCGTCGCCGGGCGCTCACTCGATCGCATCATCGAGGTGGCGCAGAACAACGGGTATTTGCAGGATTTCCCCGAGACCGTCGATTTCGACACTGCGATGAGCCTGCCGCGCGGCGAGGTGCTGATCATGGCGACCGGCGGCCAGGGTGAGCCGCGCGCTGCGCTTGCCCGGATCGCCGGCGAATCGCACCCGATCGAGCTTTCGCGCGGCGACGTAGTGCTGTTCTCCAGCCGACAGATCCCCGGCAACGAGATCGCCATCGGCAAGATCCAGAACGAGCTTGCCCGGCGCGGGATCGAGATGGTCACCGACCGGCAGAGCCTGATCCATGTTTCGGGCCATCCGGGGCGGCCGGAGCTTGAGGCGCTCTACGGCTGGATCAGGCCGCATCTGCTCGTGCCTGTGCACGGCGAGATTCGCCACATGCATGAGCAGGCCCGCCTCGGACGGGCGCGCGGCATTCCGCACGCGGTGGTCCAGATCAACGGCGACATCGTTCGCCTCGCGCCGGGGACGCCGGGCCATGTCGGCAAAGTGCCGAGCGGACGCCTGGTGCTCGACGGCGACATCATCGTTCCGGCCGACGGGGAGACGATCGGTATGCGCCGCCGCCTCGCGCGTGATGGCGCGCTGCTGGTGGTACTGACTGAGGGCGACGGCGCCAAGGTACGCGGCATCGGCCTGCCGCTCGATGAGGACTACGATGAGTTTGTCGAGGAGGCCCGCACTGACATCACCAAGGCATTGCAGCGGCTCAAGGGCCGCGAGCGGCAGAACCCCGAGGCTCGACTTGAAGCCGCCCGGCTTGCCGCGCGCCGTGCCGCGCAGCGCTGGAGTGGCAAGAAGCCACAAACGATCGTGATGCAGGCCTGAAGCAGCGACCATGGACTTGCCCATGAAATGGACTTCGATCCTGGCGATCTACACGTTGTTCTGGGTCGTCTGCGCGTTCCTCCAGCTTCCGTTCGGGGTGAAGACCCACGATGAAGCAGGGATCGAGAAGATCAGGGGCCAGGCCGATAGCGCGCCGGCGCACTTCCGCCCCGGGCTGATCGCCCTGCGGGCGGTGGCATTCGCCGCGGTGCTGACGGCGCTCTATGTCGTCAACTACAGCCAGGAATGGATCACCACCGACGATCTCGAATTTTTCGGAAGCCCGCCGAACGAGCCGGCCTTCGATAAGCTGGAGAACGGCGCCTAGTCGCGCAGCCGTTCGATGGCCTGGGCGAGCGCGACGTAAAGCTTGCCCATGTCGGACGACAGCATCGTCACCCCTAGCGCGTTGCCATCGCGCGTCGAGAGCATCGAGCGCAACATCGCCTCGAAATCGTGGATGTAGCGATTGACGTACTCGCGGAAGGCTGCGTCGCCGTCATAGAGCGAGAGCACCTCGCGCGATTGCTGCCCGTCGAGCAACCGCACTGCGCGTCGGGTGAAGATGCCGCGGTCGCCGCGCAGGTACGCGGCCCAGGCCGGGTCGCTGATTTCCTGCGACATGGCTGAGGCGATGTCGATCGCCGCCGAATTGAGGCTCTCGGTGATCAGCGCCATGCGCCGCGCGAACTCGTTGTTGACCTGCTCCTCCGCCCGCTCGCGAGCCTGTGCTACGCGATGTTCGAGGTTCGAGGTCAGCTCGTTCACCCGAGCGAGCTGATCGCGCAGGTGGGCAGCGGCTTCGCGGCTGACGCTGCTGGCGCTGATCGCCGCCTGTTCGAGGTCGCGGATCGCGTCCACCGATTGTGTACGCATGATCTCGCCGATTGCGCTCGCGCCGTCGACGCCGATCCGTTCGGCAAGCGCGGCGATGAGGCCGGCATGCTTCTCCTGCAGCGCGGCGAACGAGCCGTTGACCGCGCCTTCGAGGGTGGCGATCGCCGTGCCGAGTTCTCCGCGGGCCTTCTGCGCCAGCTCGTCCCCGTGCGCATCGAGCGCCGCAAGCCCCTCGCGCAACCGCTCGAGTTGCTCGACATGGGTGCGGTTCTGCTCGGAAAGGCGAGTATAGAGCTGGGCAATGTCCTCGGCCGCGGCGATGCCGCCCTCACGCGCCGAAGCGACGTTTTCGAACAGTTCCTTGCCCTGCGTCGCCGCCCGGCTGATGACCGCGCCAAGCTCTTCGGTGCGTTTGTCGAGGCCGGCGAGGCGGGTTTCGGCCTGACCGATCGCCTGAGGAAGGTCTTCCTGGCTGTGTCGCGCGCCGGCGCGGATCAGCTCGAGCAGACGCACGCTCGAATCGGTGAGCTGCTGGATCGCGGTATCAGTTTCGCCAATCTGGGTGCGGCTGTCCGCCAGCGTGGAGGTGAGGCGGGCCAGCGTAGCATCGAGCTGGACGCCGGTGTCGTCGCCCACCAGCGCCACGCGCTCGACTTCGGTTCCAAGCTGACGCAGCCGGTCCGCGAGCCCCTCGCCGCGCTCGGCGAGATTGGCGATGTGGGTGAGTTGCTGCTCCTGGTGTTCGGCAATACGCGCGTCGAGCGCGGAAAGGCGGTCCTCGAGCCCGGCCGCTGCAGCGGCTTCGCGCGCTTCCATCTCGCTCTTGCGGCGCTCGATTTCGCTGACGAATTCATCGGTCCGGCGGCTCAGTTCCGCGTCGATCAGCGCAACCTCGTCGCGCAGGATTTGGAGGCGCTCGCGAGACTTCTCCACCGCCTGCTCATCCGCATCGCTGACATCGCGCACGGCCTCGGCCATGTGTTCTTCGAGCTGGGCAATGGTGGTCGCCCAGCGGACGTGAGTATCGTTCTGACCTTCGCGCAGTGCTTCGACGAGCCGCTCGCCTTCGCCGCGCATCTCGTTGAGGCCTTCGCGCATCGCTTCGAAACGGGCGTTGGCAAGTTCGTCGAGCTTTGCCGACTGCGTTTCGAAATCGTGCAGCGCCGCCTCGATCCGGCTTTGGAGCATCTGGACCTGGGTCTCACTGGCACGGCCGACCTCGTTGAGGCGCTCGAACCCGCCGACCATCTCGTCAAGCTGGGCGCGGGCGGTCAGGCCGGCGTTGCCCACCTGGTTGGTCACGTCGCGGGCGGAATTGGCGATGACTGGCAGCTCGCCACGCAACTTGTCCATGTTTTCCAGCGCAGTGGCGCTGACACTTGCGATGGAATCGATCCTGTCGCCGTTTTCCTGGACAAGGCTGGAAAGGCGCTCGGCGCTGCCTGACAACCGCTCGACCGCCAGGCGACCGACCGACTCCAGATCACGAGCTTCGGACGCGATGAACTCACGCGCGAGGCTCAGCTCACGATTGATCGTCAGCAGCCGCTGTTCGAGCAGCGCGGATTCGGTTGATAGGGCGCGCGCAGTGGCCGCGTAGCGCGCCGCTTCCCGCCGGCTGTTACGCTGGGCGAGCAACCACAGGGCCAACACCAGCAACACCGGGCTCGCCCAGGTGGCGATCCAGTCGATCAGGTCTGCGGGCGTGCCCCCCGCCGTCATTTCGTTCCAGCGCACGTAAGCGAAAAACGCAGTCCAACCAACGATCGCAGCGACGGCAAGGGCCGGCAGCAACCAGTCGCCCGTGCTGTGCATCCGGACCGGCTCGTCGATCTCCGATTCGCTCGTCTCTACCCAATCGGTGGCGGCCGGCTGGGATGCGGCGGACCTCGACGGGGCGGCGTCGGCACGCTCCGTTTCCGGCTCGATCGGGATGATTTGGCGCTCGCGGTTCATGGACGTGAAATATCACGCGTTGCGCAGTCCGGTAAAGGCGCGTTAACCGGATATGCCTAGGAGTCTTGCCTGGAGTCCGAAAATGGCACTTGAACAAGGCAGTTTGCAAACGACGCTCGCGGCGGCGGCTGGTGACGATGCGGAGCTGCGCGCCGAGCTGCGCCAGGCTTTCGCCGACAGCCTTGGTGGCCACATCGACCTGATGCGCCGCTCACGATGCGACGGCAACTGGCGGGTCGCGGCGATGCGCGTGAAAGGCCTCGCGGCGAGCTTCCATGCCGAGCAACTTGCCGAACTCGCCGATGATGCGCTCGACGGCGCACCCAGCGATCCGGTCGCTTTGCGCCGGCTGCAGGAATTCCACCGCGAATTCGTCGAAATCGAGGACTGATCGCCCACGCCCCTAGCCACTCGCCAAGCTCCCGCTTAGGAACGGCAGCGTTTCTGCAGGAGGTGCGGGTGCGGGTCGCCCTGATATCGATGGTCGAGCGAACCGGCAGCGAGCCGGGTGCGCTGGCGCGTGCGTCGCTGCCGTTTGGCGGGCGCACGATCGCCGAACGGCAGCTCGATTTCGCGCTCGCCTGGGGCGCTGAGCGGATCGTGTGCCTCGCGGCTGGGCTGGACCCGAAAGTGATGGAATTGCAGCACGCCGCGGAGGGCGAGGGCGCGCGGTTCAACCTCGTCAGCGGTGCGCCGGCCATGCTTGGCCTGGTTGCGGCCGAGGACGAGTTGCTGGTGCTTGCCGACGGGCTGCTGCCTTTGTCGCACCGCGCGCTGGAATTGCTCGAGCAGGGCCGCACGGTGCTGTTGCTCGAGGCCGAAGCGGGCGCGGCTGCAGGGTTCGAGCGGGTCGATCTCAACCATGCCTGGGCCGGGGCGCTGGCGGTGCCTGGTGCGCTCGTCGAACGGCTCGGGGCCTTGCCGCCGGACATCGAACCGGTCTCGGCCTTGCTCAGGATCGCGTTGCAGGCACGGATTCCCGAACGGCTGCTGCCCGAAGCCGTGCTTGGCAGCGGTAGCTGGTCGCTGGCCGGCGGGGCGGGGCAGATGGCCCAGCGCGAGGCTGCCTGGCTCGGCGCGCAACTTCCGCCGGTGAGCGGGTTCGCGCCGGGAAGCTGGCTGGTACACGGCGTGGTCGCCAGCACGGGAGCGAACCTGCTCCGTCGCGGGACGCGCCCGGCGCTGCTGGGAATTGCCGGGGGGGTGTTGGCCGCGGGCGGGGTGATCGCGGCGTGGCAGTTGTGGCCGGCGGCGGGCTTGCTGCTCGCGGGGCTTGGCTGGCTTGCCGGCGGGGCGGCCGGCGGCTTGCGAGCGATCGCCCGCGCGGGCATTCGGCGTAAGGAAGGCCCGGCCTGGCCCTGGGTAGCGCTCGGCTGGGGGATCGACGCGGCGTTCGTTGCGATCCTGGCGTTCGCATCGCCGCTGCCGGTGCCGCAAGCGTTGTTCGCGCCGCTGGTGCTGCTCGGGCTGCTGCGGATTTCTCCCCGGCTGGTGAAAGGTGCGCCCGCGGCGGCCCTGACCGACCGGGCGCTGCTCGCGGTGATCCTGGCGATCGCGGCAGCTGCCGGCGGGCTCTCGGCGACGGTGGAAGTGCTCGCAATCTTGCTGCTGGCGCTGTTTCTTGCGCCGCTGGCCAGCTAACACGCCCTTAACCAAGTTTCCCTAAGGCGAACCAATGGTTCAGGCCGGTATCAAGAGCATAGCCGTCTCCTCGATGGAGGACGACCTGCGCGCGGAACTTGCGCGCAGCGACAATGCGATCGGTTCGATCGGCCCGATGCTGCGCAATCTACTCGCCAATGACGACCATTCGCTGTTCAGCGACGAGATCGTGGCTCGCGTGCGCGGTATGCTTCGCGACCTCGCCCGGCAGCTGCTTACGGCCGAAGCCGAGGAAGCTGGCGCGGAAGATCCGCTCGCAGTCGCCGAAGCGCATGCTCCCGACGTGACGGCAAGCCTGACCGCCGACACCGCGCTGCTTGGGCATGTCCACGCTCTCGCGCTCGAATGGCAACTGACCGAACGCCTGCAGATCCGCAACGGCCTCGATGTCGCGCTGTCGCCGCTGTTGCAGGCGCACATTGCCTCGCGCGATGCGGGCGCCGCCGAGACCGCGATGGCGACGCTCGCGGCGCAAGTGCGCTTCCTGCAGCACGCGCGGCGGATGGAGCTGCCGCTTGGCGAGCTGCCGGGAGACCTGTTCCACGCCGCGCTGCAAGTGATGCGGGCGCATGCGGGCGCCAACGAGCCGGATGCGGCCGAACGCGCGCTTGCACGGCTGCGCGGGGGTTACGACGAAGGCGCGACCCGCCTGGCCTTGATTGCGCGGCTGGTCACCGGCCTCGGCGCGACCGCTGCAACCGCGCTCGCGATCGACCATGCGGGCGCGGCGATCTTCCTTTCGGCGCTTGCGCTCGCTTCGGGGCAGGATCGCGATCTGGCCGTGCTTTCTACCAACGGCGGGCAGATCGCGCGGCTCGCGCTGGCATTGCGCGCCGCCGGGCTCAAGCGCGAACAGGCCGAAGCGCAATTTGTGTTCCTTCATCCGGACACCGCACTGCCAGAGGGATTTGATGCCCTGCACGCCAATAATGCCGCGGCCCTGATCGCGTTGGCCGATCCGTTCGGCGAGGCGTGAACGGATGGCCAAGGCTGCCTCCTACATCGCCCACGCGCGCACCGACGGCGAGGACCGGCTAATCGAGGCTGACGAACCGCTTGCCGGCCTGCAATTGCGCGCCGGTGGCGAAATTCCCGGAACCATCGCCAGTCCGGCCCTCCTCGAGCTGGTGCGCAAGGCGCGGCGGCTCGGCCTCAAGCTTGGCCAGCCGATCAAGGCGCGTGACGAGAACGAACTGGTCACCGCGTGGGTCGAAGTGACGCCGGAAGGCAACGAGGGCGGCTGCGCGATCGGGCTGTCGCACTGGCAGGCGGTGGAGGTGCCGGCGGACGATGCCGCCGCCGTGCGCCGGGCGGAGATCGATCGCGATCTCGCAGAATTGACCGCGCGGCTCGATCCGCAGCAGCGAGTGCTGGCGGCGAGCGCCGCAGGCGCCGAGCTTGAACCGCTGGCCGAGCGCATGCGCGAAGGCCTCGGCAGGGCGTGGACCGATTTCGTCGATGTTGGCCGCGAGCAGAGCGGGTGTGACCCGCTGCACTGGCGGCTGCTCGATGGCGTGGCGGCGCGGGTGGTAGGCTCGTCGCGGCAATGGCGTGCGGCGCTCGTCCCGCTCGGCGGGCCAGAGCCGGGCGCGGGTGGGTTCGAACTGCTGCTGACCTCCGACCAGCCGCCGGATACGGCGTCCGCATCCCGCCGCGTCGAGCCCGGTGGTCCGCGCCAGGCGGCGATCGGACGCGAGATCGCGCCGGTCTTGCGCCAGCCGATCGCCCGGATCATCGCCAATGCGGAAACGATCCGCACTCAGCTCGCTGGCCCGCTTGCCGACCAGTATAGTGTCTATGCGGCGGACATCGCGGCGGCGGGCCAGCACCTGCTCGCGCTGATTGACGACCTCAGCGACCTCGAAGTGGTCGAATCGGCGGACTTCTCGACTGCGCCCGATCGTATCGACCTTGCCGACGTGGCCCGCCGCGCGGCGGGCATTCTCGGCGTGCGCGCGCAGGAGCGCGCCATCCGCATCGCGGTACCCGGAGACGACGAGAAGATGCCTGCCATCGGCGAATTCCGCCGCGTGATGCAAGTGCTGCTTAACCTGCTCGGCAATGCCATTCGTTATGCGCCCGAAGGTTCGACGGTGACGCTCAAGCTCGACCGCAGGAAGGATCGTGCGCGGATCACCGTTGCCGACCGCGGCGAGGGACTGACGGCTGAACAGCAGGCGCGTGCGTTCGAGAAGTTCGAGCGCCTTGGCCGCAGCGGTGATGGCGGCTCCGGCCTTGGCCTTTATATCTCGCGCCGGTTGGCGCGGACGATGCAAGGCGAACTCACGGTGAGGAGCACGCCTGGCAAGGGCGCGCGCTTTACCCTGGAGCTGCCGGCGGACGAATAGGACGCGCCCCTCTCCTCAGAGGCGGCGCCTGTTCCTATTGGCTGGTGCGATAATGTGCACCGGGGGAACACCCCCAACCCCACCTCTGAAGCCGAGGCGGCTAAGGCGTTCAGCGCTTCTCCATCGGGACGTAATCGCGCTCGACCGGGCCGGTGTAGAGCTGGCGCGGGCGGCCGATCTTCTGGTTGGGGTCGGAAATCATCTCGTTCCACTGCGCGACCCAGCCAACGGTGCGGGCGAGAGCGAACAACACGGTGAACATCGTAGTGGGGAAGCCGATCGCCGAGAGGATGATGCCGGAGTAAAAGTCGACGTTGGGGAACAACTTCTTCTCGACGAAATAATCGTCGTGGAGGGCGATTTCCTCGAGCTGCAGCGCGGTCTCGAACACCGGGTCCGTAACGCCAAGAGACTTGAACACCTCGCGCACGGTCTTCTGCATCACCGTCGCGCGCGGATAACTCTCACGCCAATGGCTCAGCGCTGCGCG